>CAZBWD010000032.1:0-13341 GCA_964495585.1 uncultured Thermotogae bacterium | reverse complement strand
CCCATGGACACAGGATACTATGCCACAAACCTTGATGCATGGTATTTGTCGGACGTGACACTAGACAGGAACGGAGTTTCCGTTGCTGGTTGGGAGAGGAGGATTCGAACCCCCACTAACAGGGCCAGAGCCTGTCGTCCTGCCATTAAACGATCTCCCAAGCGTTTCTCATGGTAAGGAACCAAGAAGACTCTGTCAAGATCCCCATTGCAGGCTGACCGGGCTTAAGGCTACAATGGTTCCATGATGACGCCGATCCGTGAGCCGGTCGTCGCCGGTGCCTTCTATCCGGGAAGCCGTGTTTCGCTCTCCGAGACGCTTACGGCACTGTTCGGCGGATTGATTACAAAGCCGGCCAAAGCGCGCTCCGCCCCGATGGGGCTCATCGTGCCGCACGCGGGATACGTGTACTCCGGCGCCGTGGCGGCCGCCGGGTATCGCAGGCTCGCCGCGGCCGGGCGCCCGGAGTGGGTCATCGTCCTCGGCTCGAACCACACCGGTATGGGCCGCCCGATCTCGCTCGCGCGGGAGGGCGCCTGGCGCACCCCGCTCGGGGTCTCTCCGATCGCGACCCCGATCGCCGACCGGCTGGTGGCGGCGGGGGTGCCGGTGGCGCCGGAGGCGTTCACCCACGAGCACTCGATCGAGGTGCAGCTCCCGTTCCTGCAGTTCCTGTTCGGGACGGAGGTCCCGTTCGTCCCGATCTGCCTCATGCTCCCTCGCCTTGCCGATCTCAGCGTGCTCGGCGCGGTGCTCGCGAACCTGACCCGGGAAAGCGCCGGCGCGCTCGTCGTGAGCAGCGACTTCACGCACTACGAGCCCGACGAGACAGTACGGCAAGTCGATCACCAAGCACTTGAGCGGATCCTCGCCCTGGACGCGGAGGGGTTCTACGAGAGCCTCCTGCGGGAGCGGCTCACGATCTGCGGCGGGGCAGCGATCACGGCGCTACTGGTTTGCGCTCGCGACCTGAAATGGAAGGGGCGTCTGGCATCGTATGCGACCTCCGCCGAGGCGGGCGGGGATCCCCACGCCGTGGTCGGCTACGCCGCGGTGTCCTTCGAGGAGGAAGCGCATGGTTAGAAGCATGACCGGGTTCGGGGCGGGGAGCGCGGAGGGCGAGGGCTGGCAGGCCGAGGTGACGGTGCGAACGCTCAACCATCGGTACCTCTCGGTCCGCGTGCGGTCGCTGCACGATCAGCCGGAGCTGCAGGTGCGCGTGGAGGGCGCGGCAAAGCGCGCGTTCGGTCGCGGCGAGGTCCAGGTGGCGGTCGAGCTCACCCGAAGCCCGAGCGACCTTCCCGAAACGCTCTTCGATCCGCAGGTCGTCAGCGGATATCACCGCGCGCTGCAGCGCCTGACACGGGATCTCTCCCTGCCTGCCCCCACCCTGAGCGACCTCATCGGGATCGGTGCGTTCCAGGCCGCGGCACCGGTCGAGGAGGACCCCTGGCCGGTGATCGAGGAGGCGCTCGGGCAGGCCCTGGCCGCAGCGGGTGCCGCGCGGGAGGAGGAAGGGCGGAAGCTCAAGGGGGAAATCGAGGGGATCCTGCGCCAGATCGCGGCTTGCCTCGATCAGATCAGGGCGCGGATCCCGCAGGTCGGCCAGGAGCTCCTCGTGCGCCTGCGCGAGCGGATCGCCGAGCTCGCCGTCGAACTCGATCCCCAGCGCCTCGAGACCGAGGTCGCCCTCGCGGCTGAGCGCGCCGATGTGCGGGAGGAGGTCGCGCGACTGGACGTGCACCTCGAGCGGGCGTGGGACCTTCTCGCACGCGAGGAACCGATCGGCCGGGAGCTCGACTTCCTGAGTCAGGAGCTCCTGCGCGAGGTGAACACGCTGGGGGCGAAGTCCCGCGATCTGGAGATCGCGTCCTTGGTCATCGACATGAAGATGGGGATCAACTCATTCAAGGAACAGGTGCAGAATGTCGAATGAGTCCATCGCCGCAAACCGGCGCGGGGTCGGCGGGGGGATCGCGTTCGTCGTCTGCGGTCCCTCTGGGGCCGGGAAGAACTCGGTCATCGAGCGGGTGATGGCGATCCTCCCCGGTCTGTCCTTCTCCGTGTCCTACACAACCCGCGCGCGCCGGGCCGGCGAGGTCGATGGTAAGGACTATCACTACGTCTCGCGCGCGGCGTTCGACCGGCTCGTGGCGCAGGGCGAGATGGTGGAGCACGCCACCTACCTCGGGGACGCCTACGGGACCCCGCGCTCGCAGATCCGCGAGGTGTTCGATCGGGGAGAAGACGTCGTCCTCAATATCGACGTCAAGGGGGCGAAGCGGCTGAAGAGCTCGGGACTCCTTGATTTCGAGGTTGTCTACGTGTTTCTGACGCCTTCTTCGCTCGACCTCCTCGGCGAACGGCTTCGCGAGCGAGGTACCGAAACCGAGGCGCAGATCCGCGACCGGCTCGAGGTGACCCGCCAGGAGATGGAGGCGCTGCCGCTGTTCGATTACCTCGTGATCAACGACTGGCTGGAGACGGCGGTCGACGAACTGCGCTCGATCATCGCCGCCGAGCGGACCCGCATCCGGCATGAGTAGGATCGGGATCGACCTCGTCGAGGTGCCGCGGCTCAAGGCCGCCTACGAGCGGCACGGGGAGCGTTTCCTCCTGCGCCTGTTCACCCCGGGCGAACTGGACTACGCCCTGGCCGCGCGGGGCGACCGGCGGTTTGAGCGGTTGGCGGTCCGCTTCGCGGCGAAGGAAGCGTTGGTCAAGGCGGTCGGACGCCCCTTGCCGTACCGGTCGATCGAGGTGGGCCACGCGCCGAGCGGTCAGCCCACGGTCACCTGCGCCGCGGTGGAGGAAAGAATCACGGCCAGCCTCTCGCATACGAGACGACTGGCCGTGGCATGTATCCTGGTGGACGAGGCGTAGGCTACTTCCGGGAGACGCCCCTGGGCGTGGCCTTGAGCGACTTCTCCACCTCGCGCTTCAGTTCCTTTCCCGGCTTGAACAAGGGGACGACCTTCGCCGCAACCTGAATGGGTTTTCTGGTCTGCGGGTTGATTCGGCTGCTCGCCTTGCGCGCATGAACGGTAAACTTCCCGAACCCGACCAGCTTGACCTCTTCGCCCTCCAACAGGGTGTTCTGGATGAGCGAAAGGACCGAGTCGAGAAGCTTGCGGGCCTCTTTCTTCGTCAGGTGCGTTGAATCGGACAGTCGGTCGATGAATTCGCCTTTGTTCATGGGTGCTTCCTCCTTGCAGTTATTGGTTGTCTGTCTCTTCGGGTTGCCCTTCTTCGAAATCTCCAAGACGGTCCCGCATGCTCAGGCTCTCATGCCCGCTCTCATCGAGGAAGTCGCGATCGAACCGCTCCTTCTCCCGTTCCCGCCGCCTCGGCCGCTGGCTCTTCCGCGACGTCGGTCGCTCGACCGGAACCTCGGGCGGTCCAAACAGGTTACGCATGCTGAGCCGAACCTGCCGCTTGTCCTCGTTGATCCCGATGATCCTTGCCTGAACCTTGTCCCCGATCGACAACACGTCGGCCGGGGTGGCGATACGCTGCTCGCTGATCTCCGAGACGTGGATCAGTCCGTCCACGTCGTCGGTGATCTTCATGAACGCCCCGAAGTCCTTGATCTCCGTGATCTCGCCGTCGACCACCTCATCGATGGAGTAGCGCTCGACGAACTGGCGCCACGGATTCGTCTTCAGCTCGCGGATGCTCAGACTGATGCGACGCTCCTTCGGGTCGGTGTGCAGGACCTTGACCTCGACGGTTTCGCCCTCCTTGAGGACATCCTTGGGGTGCGCCACGTGTCCCCAGTCCAGCTCGGAGACGTGGACCAGCCCCTCCACTCCCTCCTCGAGTTTCACGAAGGCCCCGAAGTCGGTGATCTTGGTGACCGTTCCGGTCACCCGCTGACCGTTCGGGTACTTCGCCTCCACATCCTCCCAGGGATCCTTCTGCGTCTGCCGCAGCGAAAGACTGATCCGGTGCGCCTCTTCGTCGCAACTCAGCACGACGACGGTCACCTCGTCCCCCTCGGAGACCACCTCTTTCGGGTTCTCCGGGTATCCCCAGGAGAGTTCGGAAACATGGACCAATCCTTCAACATCCTGTTCCAGCTCGACAAAGGCGCCGAAGTCGGTGACGCTGACCACCTTGCCGGTGACCTGGGTCCCAGCCGGGTACCGCTTGGCGATCCCTTCCCACGGATTCGGGCGCAGCCGCTTGATCGACAGGGAGACCTTCTTCTTCGCCGCGTCGAAATCGATCACCTGAACGTGGACCTTGTCTCCCACCTTGTAGGTCGCCGGGGGCACGGGGAGATCCTTCCACGCGATCTCCGAGCGGTGCACGAGGCCCTCGAACCCCCCGATGTCGACGAACAGGCCGAAGTCGACGATGCTGCGGATCGCCCCGGTGATCTCCGCTCCCTTCTCTAGGGACGCGAACAGGGCGGCCCGCCGCTTCTCCTCCTCCTGCTTGAGGAATGCCTTGTGCGAGACGACGAGATTCTTGTCACGGCGCGTGAGTTCGAGGATCTTGAACTTCGTACGGGTCCCCTTGAGCTTCTCCATCGCGCTCGGCAGGTCGCCGCCCAGGTGCGATCCGGGGAGGAAGGCCCGGATCCCGCCAAGGTTGACGTGATAGCCAGCATTCTTCACCTCGCTCACGATCTCGCCTTCCACCGGCGCGCCCTCGTGATAGGCGGCCTCCAAGGCCTCGATCCGCTTCTCGTACTCTGCCTGCTTCTCGGAGGCGTAGATGGTCCCCTTCTCCTCGTCGATGTAGGTGACAAGAACGTCGATCTCTTCCCCTTCTTCGACCTTCCCCTCCTCGCGGAAGGGGGAGAGCTCACTGACCGGGAGGATCCCTTCGGACTTGTACCCGATGTCGACAAGGACCTCGTTCTCGTTCACCTGAACGACGGTGCCGGTGATCGTATCACCGCGGCTGTACATCTTGACATCGCTTTCCGAGAAAGCGTCTTCCATCTTGATCATGTTTTCCATGCTGAAATCACCTGATTTTGGATTCCCCCTTCCCCTTGCATCTCGGGATCGGGCGCCTGCGTCGCTTCTATCTGCTTGTGGATCGCCTCCTTCCCCACTACGCCGCATCGATCCGCTCCATCAACAGCCGGCTGAGCAAGAGATTGCGTTTGGCCCCCCCTTCCTGGTGGTCCAGTCCCGCCTCCAGTTCCGCAAGGCTGAGCGCTTCCCCGATCGACACGGTCACCCGGGGAAACCGGAACGGATAGCGGGGCGGGTAAGGCCCCTGCGCCTCGATATTGATAGGGAGAAACGGCTTGCCCGTCAAGCGGGCGAAGTGCACCGCGCCCGACTTCGCATCGACCCGCCGCTTCGTGGTCCCCTCGGGGAAGATCCCAATCAGCCGCTCCCGCCGGATCGACTCGATCGTCCGCCGGAAGTCGCTGAGGGTGAAGTGCTCCCGGTCGATCGTCGTGGTGTACAGCCGCAAGAGCGGCTTGAACACCGGGTTCTTCCGCAGCCCTTTGCGGGCGATGAAGTGGATCCGGTTCCGCCAGCCCAGGGCCAGCACCACGAACGGGATGTCCCAGTAGCTGCGGTGGCGGGCAACGACGATGTAGCTTCCCTTTCGGCCGACCCGCTGTCTTCCTCTTACCCGCAGGCGAAAGAGCCCTTTTGCCACGAGGAAGAGCACAAACAGGATCGAGGCATAAAGAGTCCCCTTCAGGAATTCCACAAACTGCGTCGTCAACGTCCTCCCAACCGCTCCTCGACCAGATCGACCGCTTCGCGAACGACCTGCGCGAGGCTCTTGTGATCGGTGTCGATTGTAATCGCATCCGTTGCGGGGTTCAAGGGTGAGGCGGCGCGAGTGCGGTCCCGTTCGTCGCGGGCGAGGATCTCCGAAAGGATCTCCGAAACGTCCGATTCGTGCCGCTGCCTGGCCCGCCGCAGCGCGCGTTCCTGCGGACTGGCCTGCAGAAAGAGCTTCACATCGGCGCTGGGCAGAACGACGGTCCCGATGTCCCGCCCCTCCATCACCACATCGTGCGTCGCGGCGATCCCGCGCTGCAGCGCGACCAGCCGCTTTCGCACCTCCGGCCGGGTGGCCACACGGGAGGAGGCCTGATCGAACCGCGGGGTGTGCAGGAGGTCGGAGACGTCCTCTCCGTTCAGCAGGGTCCAGCCGCCCTCGTCCATGTCGACCTGGATCGCCCCCAGAGGGAGCCCCCGCTCCAGGCCGAGCGCCACGGCACGGTACATCTTCCCGGTCTCGACGAACAGGCAGCCGAACCGCCGCGCGAGCTCCCGGCCGATCGTCGTCTTCCCGGACGCCGCCGGGCCGTCGATGGCAATCTGGATCATCCGTCCCCCTCGTCGATCGTCTGTCCCACGGGGGTCGGTTCACAAGAGGCGACTTGCGCCTCTGGAAGCGCCGCAGCGAGCCTCGCGCACGCCCGCCGTGCCGCCTGCCGGGTCGCAAACGCCGCGAAGAACGCCGCACCGCTCCCGCTCATCCCCGCGTACACCGCAGGAAGCGCCCGGATCGCCTCGTCGTAGGCCGCAAGCTCCGGGTAGCAGGCACGCGCCGCCGGCCACAGGTCATTCTCCCCCAGGCGCAGCGCCGCGCCCGACGTCCCCGACGCGGTCCGGTCGAACGCCTCGTACACCGTTTTCGTGGTGGAGGAGACCGGGGGAAGCAGGACGACGAAGCCCTCCTGCCGGACCGTGGGAAGCCCTGTAACCTTCTCCCCGCGGCCCCCAACCCGCACCAGCCCCCCGGTCAGGAAGAGGGGAACGTCCGAGCCGAGGTCCTCGGCGAGCGCGGCGAGCCGGAGTGGGGGAAGCAGGGGGGCGGTCAGCCGATCGAGCCCACGCAGGACCGCGGCGGCGTCGCTCGACCCCCCGCCGAGACCGGCCCCCGCCGGGATCCCTTTGTGCACGACGATCCGTACCCCTCGGTCATCCACCTTCTCCGCGAGCAAGAGGCGGGCCGCCCGCGCCGCGAGGTCCTCGTCGATCGGGAGGCGCAGGTCGTTCTCGACCTCGATGCCTGATGGGACCAACTCCAGGGTGATCACGTCGCAGAGATCGATCGTCTGAACGAGGGATTCGATTTCGTGGAACCCATCGGCACGCCTCCCGCGCACCCGCAGCGAGAGGTTCAGCTTCGCGTAGGCGCACAGCCTCATCGCCGCGCCTCGTAGACCGCCTTCCCATCGTGGATCACCGTGCGAACCGGATTGTGCGCGAAGAAGTAGGGAATCTGGCGGTAGCTCTTAAGGTCGAGGACCACGAGATCGGCCCGCTTGCCCTCTTCGAGCGACCCGATCTCCTCCGCCAGGTCGAGGGCGCAGGCGGCGTTCAACGTCGCGGCCGTGATCGCCTCCTCAACCGTCATCCCCATCTTCATGACGGCCAGCCCGATGACCGTCCCCATCGAGTGGATCAGGCAGGTCCCGGGATTGAAATCGGTCGCGAGCGCCACGGCAAGGCCGAGTTCGATCATCCGCCGGGCCGCGGCGTACGGTGCACCGAGGGTGAACGCGGTTCCCGGGAGGAGAACCGGGATCACACCGGCCCGTCTCATCTGCGCAAGCCCCTTCTCACTCGCGCGCAGGAGGTGATCGGCGGAGGTCGCCTCGAGTTCCGCGGCGAGCGCTGCGCCGCCAACGTCGGCGAGTTCATCGGCGTGCAGTTTCAAGCGCAGCCCGGCCCCGCGCGCCGCCCGCAGGATGGTCCGCGCCTCGGCCGGGGTGTAGAACCCCTCATCGCAGAAGACATCGCAGAAGTGCGCGAGGCGCCGCCGCCGGACGGTGGGGATCATCTGGGTGATGATCGACGAGATGTAGTCGTCGCGCCGCACCCCCTCCGGAAAGGCGTGCGCGCCGAGGAAGGTCGGCACGATCCGCATTGGCACGAGCTTCCGCAGACGGCGGATCGCGAGCAGGATCTTCACCTCATCCTCGAGGCTCAGTCCGTACCCGCTCTTGACCTCGACGGTCGTCGTCCCGCAGGCGAGCATCCGCCCGAGGAACGGACGGGCGGTGTCGGCGAGCACCTCCTCCGGCACGGCCGCGACCGCGCGCGCGCTCGCCTGGATGCCCCCCTCGCCGTAGGGCACCCCCTGCAGGCGGGCGAGGAACTCCTCCTCGCGCGTCGCGGCGAAGACCGCGTGGGTGTGCGGGTCGACGAGGCCCGGAAGGACCACCTCGCCTGCGGCATCGAGCGTCCGATCGATCCCCGTGTGGTCCACCCGTGGCCCGATCTCCGCGATCCGCTCATCCACGATCCGGACCTCCGCATCCTCGAGAACGGCGAGCCGCGCCATCTGCTTCCCCTCGGCAGGACCGCGCCCGCGGGGGGTGACGAGCTGGCCGATGTTCGTGATGAGCGTATTCATGCCGGATCGAGTATAGTAAGCACTGGAACGGTTTACAACGCGATCCGCACGAGACGGGAGGTCGAACGGAGAGGGGGAAGCATGATTGAGCTGGACGGGAGAACACTGACACTCACGGCGGCCCGTGAGGTCGTCTTCGACGGCGCGGAGGTCACCGCGGCAAGCACCGCGCAGGACCGGGTGAGACGGTCCCGGAGGGTCGTGGAGGAGATCGTCTCCTCGGGGCGCCCGGTGTACGGGATCAACACGGGGTTCGGTCGGCTGAGCAGCACCTCGATCCCCCCCGAGAGCCTCGCCGACCTGCAGCGCAACATCGTCCTGTCGCACGCCGTGGGCACCGGCGACCTGCTGGGCGAGGAGGGTGTGCGGGCGCTTCTGCTCTTCCGCATCAACTCCCTCTTGCGTGGCAACTCGGGGATCCGTCTGGAGACCCTCGCTTACCTGATCGAGCTTCTGAATCGACGGATCCACCCCTGCGTCCCGGTGCAGGGCTCGGTCGGCTCCTCCGGTGACCTCACCCCGCTCGCCCACCTCTGCCTTCCGCTCATCGGGCAAGGGGAGGCGATGCACGATCGACAGCGGATCGACGGGCAGGAGGCCTTAAAGCGGATCAGTCGGCCGCCGCTTCGCCTCGCCCCCAAGGAGGGGCTCGCCCTCTTGAACGGCACGCAGTTCATGAGCGCTCTCGGCTTCCTCCTCCACGCGCGCGGAGAGCGCCTCCTGAGAAACGCGATCGCCGCGGCCGCCCTTTCCCTGGAGGCGCTCCAGGCGTTCACCGCCCCGTTCGACGACCGTCTGCAACAGGCGCGCCCCCACCCGGGTCAGGTGGCGGTTGCCGGGCAGATCCGGGAACTGCTCGCGGGAAGCGGGCTGGTCGACACCATCGCGGAGGACGTACAGGATGCCTACAGCCTGCGGTGCATCCCCCAGGTTCTCGGCCCGGCCCATGAGGCGCTCGGGGCGCTCGCGCGGACGCTCGAGATTGAGATCAACTCCGCCACCGACAATCCGCTCGTCTTCGAGGACGGGACCGTCCTGTCGGGCGGGAACTTCCACGGCGAGGTCCTCGGCCTCGCCCTGGAGGCCGCGGCGATGGCCCTCGCCGAGGTCGGATCGATCGCCGAACGGCGGATCGACCGGCTGCTCACGAGCCCGGGACGCGGCCTGCCGCTCTTCCTCGTCAAGGAAGGAGGGATCAACTCCGGCCTGATGCTCCTCCAGTACACCGCCGCCTCGCTCGTGAGCGAGAACCGGATCCTTGCCCATCCCGCGCTCATCGACTCCATCCCCACTTCGGGGGGGAAGGAGGACCACAACAGCCTCGCCCCGCTCTCCGGGCGCAAAGGGCTGCGGATCATCGACAACCTGGAACGAATCGTGGCGATCGAATACCTGTGTGCGGCCCAGGCACTCGACCTGCGAAACCCCTGCCCGCTGGCTCCCGCGACCCGGGAGGTCTACGACCGGGTGCGGCAGGTCGTGGCGCCGCTCGCGCAGGACCGCTACCTCGCTCCGGAACTTCACCGGCTGACCCGCGCGGTCGCCGCGGGGGAGGTGATCCGTGACCCCCTATAGGCGCGGGTTCGTGGGACTGCTCGGCCGGACGAACGTCGGCAAGTCGACCTTCCTGAACGCGGTGATGGAGGAGGACCTCCTGATCACCTCCGCGAAGCCGCAGACGACCCGCAACCGAATCCGCTGCGTGTACACCACGCCGAGCGAGCAGATCGTCTTCGTGGACACCCCGGGGCTCCACCACGCGCGCAACCGCCTGGGCCGGCACCTGTTGCGCGAGGCGTTCCGGGCGCTGCGCGGGCTAGACCTGATCCTGTACATGATCGAGCCACACGGGCGCGTGACGCCGGACGATGAGGCGTTCCTTCCGCGGCTCGCGGCCCCGGGCTGCCCGCTCCTTTTGCTCGTGAACAAGATCGACCTGGCGCGGGGAAACACGCTCGAGGAGACCCTCCTCTCTTACGAGGCCACGGGCTATTTCGCTGAACTCATCCCGATCTCCGCGCTCAAGCGCCGGAATCTCGGCGAGGCGCTCCGCACGATCGTCCCCTACCTGCCGACCGGTGAGCCGCTCTTCCCGGCGGACCTGCTGCTCGACCACTCCGAGGCGTTCCTGATCGGAGAGCTCATCCGCGAGCAGATCCTCCGCGAGACCGCTCAGGAGATCCCCTACGTCACGGCGGTCGTCGTCCGATGGATCCACGAGCGGGAGGACGGCCTGCTCGAGATCAAGGCGGAGATCGTGGCGGAGAAGGCGTCGCACAAGGGGATCCTCCTCGGCAAGGGGGGGGAGCGGATCAAACGGATCGGATCCCTGGCGCGGGTCCGCATCGAGACCCTGCTCGGGGCGCACGCCTTCCTCGAGCTGACCGTGAAGGTCCGCAAGGGCTGGACCCGCAGCGAAAAGGAGATCGCCCGGCTGACCGAGGAGGCGCCGTGAGGAGTTCTCATGAAGACCACACTGCACCGGCTGACTGACCCGCGCGCCTTCCAGGCCTGCGCCGAGCTGCAGGAGGCGATCGCGGGTCGCGCGCTCGTGCCGGTGCCGCTGCTCGTGTCCGTGCACGAGGCCGGGGGAATGGTCCTCGGCGCGTACGACGCCGATGTGGATCCGCCGCGGCTCTGTGGCACGCTCATCGACCTGCACCGCCGCGATCCCCGCGGGCCGGCCTGGCACACCGTGTTTCACGGTGTGCCAGTGGATGTGAGGAACCAGAGGGTCGGCTCGGACCTGCGGCTCCGGGAACGGACCGAGGCCCGGGCTGAGCGGGTCGGGTTGGTCACCTGGACGATCGATCCCCTGCGCAGCCTCGAACCGCACCTCTCCTTCAACAAGCTCGCCGCGATCGCCGTCGGCTACCAGCGCAACCGCTACGGAGAGCTCGCCGACCCGCAGAACCAGGGACTGGCGACCGACCGGCTGCTCGTCGAGTGGTGGCTCGATGCCCCGCGGGTCGTCTCGGTCACCGACCACGGCGAGCTGCCGCACCACTACCACGTCGGTCTGGATCAGATGGAGGTCGTGACTAAGACGCGTCTCGTAGAGGACGGGCTGCGACGGCTCCTTCGTTTCGAGGCTGCACCGACAAGCCGGCTCATCCTCGTCGAGATCCCGGCCGATCTCGATCGGATGCGACGGATCGACCTGGACCTGGCTCGGGACTGGCGCTTGAAGACGCGGGACCTGTTTGAGTCGCTGTTCAAGAGCGGGTATACAATGACGGGGTTTGTCCACGAGGCGGGCCGCAGCTTTCACCTTATGGAGCGTGCGGACCGCGAGACGGTCCTCGAGCGGACCCCCTAGATCGAGGCGCACAGGAGGGAAGATGCGCAAGAAGGAGCTGGCGAAGCTGATCGACCACACGCTGCTCGGGCCGACGGCCTCCGCCGACGGGGTCAGGCAGGTCTGCCAGGAGGCAAGGGAGAACGGATTTGCCTCGGTATGCGTCAACCCTTGCCACGCCGCGCTGGTTCACGAGCTTCTGCGCGGCACCGAGGTGAAGACCTGTGTGGTGATCGGTTTCCCGCACGGGATGACCACCGGCGAGGTGAAGGCGTTCGAGGCGAGCAAGGCGATCGCGGTCGGCGCGCAGGAGTTGGACATGGTGGCGAACGTCGCCGCCCTGAAGGAGGGCGACTACGAGACCGTCCTCGAGGACGTCCGCGCCGTCTGCGCGGCCGCGGCCAAGGCGCCCCATCGCGTCCTGGTGAAGGTCATCCTCGAGACATCCCTGCTCGACGACGCACAGAAGGCGGCCGGCGCGATCCTCGCCAAGGCCGGCGGCGCCGACTTCGTCAAGACCTCCACCGGGTTCGGACCTGGCGGGGCAACCGTGGAAGACGTCGCCCTGCTGCGGCGCACGGTCGGCGAGGAGATGGGCGTCAAGGCAGCCGGTGGGATCCGCGACTACGAGACCGCGAGTCGGATGATCGAGGCCGGGGCGACGCGCATCGGCGCGAGCCGGAGCCTCACAATCCTCTCGGGAGCCGCCGAGTAATGTGAGCCTGGCACGAGGGACGGCAGTCGTCCTGCGAATTCGTGACTTCTCGGAGTCCGATCTCATCGTCACGCTGTTCACGGAGACCTGGGGGAAGCGCACGACGATCGCCAAGGGCGCCCGGGGGCTTCACTCGCAGCTCGGCGGGGTCTTCGACCTCCTGAACCAGGTGGAGGTAGTGTTCTACGAGAAGCCCCGCTTGGACCTCGTGAGCCAGGCGGCGCTCCTCGACGCGCACCTCGCGCTCAAGGGGAACCTGGAGGCGGTCACCGCCGCCCTCACGGTGGACCGCCTCCTCGAGCGGCTCCTCCCCCTCCACCAGCCGGAGGATCGCGCCTACCAGTTGTTCACACGGTTCCTCGAACTCATGGAAACCGGAGAGGTCCCGGCCGGGGTTCTCCACCTCGCGGCGACGCTCAAGCTCCTTTCGATCCTCGGCCACCGGCCGAGCCTGCGGGCCTGCGGACGGTGCAAGCGCCGCGTCGGAGCGTTTACCTTCGTCCCTGCGGAGGGCGGGCTGCGCTGCGCGGAGTGCGGACCGCAGGATGGGATCCCGGTCACGCTCGGCCTCTCCCGCTCGCTCGAGGCGTTGCTCACCACGCCGCTTGAACGGGCCGGCCGGCTGCGCCTCTCCCCGGAGGACGCCCGATGCGCACGGACCGTGCTCTCGGCCTACATCGACTACCTGGCGGCCGGGCCTTGACCTTTGCAGCGTCTTGAACTTATAGTTTCTTCCCAACAGGAGGCACGATGCGCTTCAGACTCCACTCGCCAACGCAGACCCTCTTCGACGGAGAGGTGAGCCTGGTCGCGGCCCACAGCCCGGAAGGGGAGTTTGCCGTCATGGACGGTCACGCGCCGTTGCTCGCCCTGCTCGCCCCGGGTCCGCTGCGGATCAAGACACGCGAAGGGGAACGGGTCTTCGCCGTTAGCGGCGGCATCCTGCAGGTGAGCCGCGAGGACGTCACCTCCCTCG
>CAZBWD010000031.1:0-13507 GCA_964495585.1 uncultured Thermotogae bacterium | reverse complement strand
TAGTGTATCAGGGTTCTTGACCTGCCCGAGAGCGACCACCCCGAAGGCCATTAACAGCAGACAAAACCAAAGGCAGAATCTCTTCACAGCAGCACCTCCTTAGTATTTCACCTCTTACCCTCTAATGCTGTTTGATGCCACCTCCTTACACAACATGGAGAATGGTGCAACCGGCATCCTCTCCGACTACCCGATACAACGACTTGCCCTGGTGTTCACACGAGAACTGGGAGCCAACCCCGATCTAGTGAAGAGGTCAACCCAGATGTTGGGATGACGTGGCGCATCGATTGCCTCCCATCTCGTGACAGACTCGCCGCTCGACAGTCACAAAGGAGCCCGTTCTGTGCAACGGTTGCACTCTCTCATTATATCTGTTCGGATTGTGAAATCAAGTCCTAGACTATTCCTCTGCCAGACACGCATGAAGTGTCAGCATGGATCACCTTCGTCAATGCGCTGTAGTGATTCGCGCGGCACGCGCGTGCGTTGCGCGCTCGGTCCAGGATCGCCGGCCGAGCAGGACTCCCGGGCGGGGCTCAAGAGAGGGTCGCGGTAAGCTATCACCGTGACCACGAGACCGGATTCCCTTGCCTGGCTGGATGAACCGAACCTCGAACAGCGCGCCGCGGTGACGCACAGTGCAGGACCGCTACTCGTCGTCGCCGGGGGGAACCGGGAAGACGAGGACACTCGCCTACCGCGTGGCGTACCTCATCACCCAGGGGGTCGATCCGTCGCGGATCCTCTCTCTCCCCTTCACCCGTCGGGCCGCCCAGGAGATGCTGTGCCGCGGGGATCGTCGCCCGCGGGACAACGGCCACCGGGTCGGTGTGGGGTGGGACGTTCCACCCCATCGCCAACCGGCTCATCGCCGGGGCGATGGAGCGGTACACGAAGACCCTGTGGTCGGACCGCGGGTCCGGGCAGCGGCCGATCCTCGTGCGCTGTCGGGACGAGGCGCAGCAAGACGAGTACCTGATCGACCGGGTCCTGAAGCACTACGAGGAGGGGATCCCGCTTCGCCGGCAGGCGGTGCTCTTTCGGGCCGCCCACCTCTCCGACTCGCTGGAGATTGAGCGTGCCCGCCGCAACATCCCGTTTCAGAAGTACGGAGGCCTTCGCTTCCTGGAGGTGGCGTACGTCAAGGACCTCCTCGCCGGCCGGATCGTCGAGCACGTCACGGAGCACCGGTTCGATCCCCGCGCGATCCGCGCCGGGCGGCCGATGAGGAATAAGGATTGGCTGGTCCTGTCCACGATCCACTCTGCCAAGGGCGGGGAGTGGGACAGGGTCTACCTCACCCACGCCGTGGACGGCTTCCTCCCCTTCGACTTGTCGACCGGCTCGCAGGAGGAGATCGAGGAGGAGCTGCGGCTGACCTACGTCGCCCTGACACGCGCGAAGCGCTTCCTGTATGTCGCCTGGCCGCTGCGCTACTACCACAAGTGGCGCCCGTTCACGGATGACCACACCTACGCACGGGTCTGCCGGTTCTTCGCCGACGAGGTCCTTGCGTCCCTGGAGCCGTTCGTCCTGGCGAGACCTGACGACTTCGGTCCCGAGAGCCCCCTGGGTATGAGAGCCGAGGTCCGCGACGAGATCCGCCGGCTGTGGGATACCTAGCAGCCTGTGTGGGAAATGCAATATCGGTCCCTCTTCGGCACCGGGTCGTCCGCGGAGCCGGGAACGACGGAAAGCAACTTAGGAGGTCTCCAAGCTGCAAAACCCGCAATATAATAGTATTGAGACTTCTTCTCTGGGTGACTGAAGAAGCACTTTGCTCTGCGACGAGCCGGCTGTTTTTCAGCTCCACGAGCCACCCAGAGGAATACTCACACAG
The DNA here is from genome assembly GCA_964495585.1 of uncultured Thermotogae bacterium. Classification (GTDB taxonomy): domain Bacteria; phylum Bipolaricaulota; class Bipolaricaulia; order UBA7950; family UBA9294; genus CAZBWD01. Next base: position 11,664 of record CAZBWD010000031.1, on the reverse strand, counting down.
GCTGCTAGCCGGCCCGATCCCCCACAAGATCCCCAAGATTCCTTCGCAATCCCTTCACGCCGTCGGCTTATCCTCATTGCTATGCGAGAGCGCCAAACGAAACGAGCCTCCCTAAACGCCCGCGCAGAGGCCCAGGGTCCAAGCGAAGCCCCGGGCCTCGCCCCTTTCACCGGCCCCCTCCCAAGCAGGAGGACCACGCCTTGGAGCAGAGCCTGCGCCCAACCCTTCAGATGATGCATCACTTCTCTCTCGCCACACCCTCGGTATCATCGCCCGTAACGCCACTGCGGTGAATCGCGCGCGTTTCGTGGTCACTGGGGAGAGCGCCGATGGAGCCGGTGACCAGGACAGGTGACTCATCTGCGGCGCGCCCCGACCGCGGGACGGGGATCCACTTCGGGAAGTTCCTGACTGTCGCCTGTCAAACGCATGTCGCCGTCCTCATTGTCCTGGTTGTTGGGATTCGGGTGGCCGGCGCCAACCGTAAACACCGCTGTGAACCCGGACAAACTAGGGTGCATGCCTCCCCTTGACAAACGCCGGGTTTCATGCTACGGTGGTTTCTACCATGAATGCGGCAAGAGAAGCGAGAGCTTATATCGAGCGCATAAGCGGCGATATCCGCTTCTCTGGCCTTGTGTATTGGATTATGCTGTTTGCGCCCGCCCGGGCCTAGTACCTGTAGAGACTAGGCAGGAGCGGGCGAAAGAGGACTACAGGCTTTGCCTGTGGTCTTTTTTATTGCGAGGAGGTGGTATATGAAGACGACACCGTGGCAAAGCAGCTGTAATCTCGCAATTTAAGGAGGTCAGAAGTGAAAAAGGTCGTTGCATTAGTGATCGTTGGTTTGGTCATCGGCCTGAGCGTTTCGGTTATTGGAGATGAAGGCACGATAAAAATCGGTGCGCTGATGGCCCTTACTGGAGCGTTGGGACCGTACGGCCCGGCGATTGTGAACGGAGCGAAGTTGGCGGTCGAACAGATCAATGCAGCCGGTGGGGTCTTGGGCAAGAAGCTCGAGCTTGTCATCCGGGACACGGCAACCTCGCCGGACGTCGGGCGCGATGCGGCAAGGAAGCTCGTCGAGCTTGACCATGTCCCAGCGATTGTCGGGGCACTGTCGAGCGGGGTGACGATCGCCGCAGCGAGCGTCACGATCCCCGCTGGCGTCGTCCTGATCTCACCCGCTTCCACCTCCCCCGCCATCCCAGCGCTGAATGACAACGATTATGTTTTCCGCACAGTAGTTTCAGATGAGGTCCAGGGCATCGTTCTCGCCCGCCTAGCGGTGCTCCTCAACTATCGAAACGTGTCGGTGATCTACGTCAACAACGCCTACGGAAAGGGACTTGCTGACACGTTCACGAAGACGTTCACGGCCTATGGGGGGCACGTGCCCGCTTCGGTCCCCTACGAGGAGAATAAAGCATCCTACCGGGGCGAGGTGGAGCAGGCCACGAGCGCAACCCCTGATGCCATCCTCATGATCAGCTATCCGGTCGACGGGAATAAGGAGATCGTAGAAGCGGTGGAATCCGGGTACAAAGGACAGTTCCTCCTGTCGGACGGAATGAAAGGCGAAGGGGTAGCCCCGGGACCGGCGTGCCAATCCGCGGACAATCCAGGCCCGCTCGAAGGAGCTTACGGGACGGTTGCAGCAGCCGGTTTCCACACCACCCAGTTCGACGCCGACTACGCGGCGGAGTTCGGGACGAGCACGATCCCGTACTACTACCAAGCCTACGATGCGGTCATGTTGATTGCGCTCGCGATCGAGAGAGGCGGCGAGGCGACCGGGCAGGCGATCCGCGACAACCTGCGCGCCGTGGCCAACCCACCCGGTGAGAAGATCTACTACGGTGATTTCGCCAAGGCGGTCTCATTGCTGAAAGCGGGTAAGAAGATCAACTATGAGGGTGTCTCCGGGACCGTGGATTTCAAGGATACGGGCGATGTAGAAGGGGGAATCCTGATCTGGAAGATACAAGGTTGCCAGGTCGTTCCGGTGATGAGCATCGCGGGGTAGACACTCCAATTCTCTCTCTTCCTGTGCATGGGGTGGCCCGAAAGGGCCGCCCCCTCTTTTTCTTGCTGCTCAGAAGGGGGCGGACAAAAGGAGGGAAAGGGATCGAGACTACTCGCGGCGGGGGGCCTTCGCTTTCTTGGACGAGAGGAGCCCCTGCGGGCGCCAGAGAAGGATGATCTCCAACAGCACAGCAATCAGGATGATGCGGATGCTGGCCGCCTGGGTGGCGGAAAACGGAAGGTAGTTGGTGAGAAAGTCCGTTCCCGCCCAGATTCCCCACACGACGAAACTCCCGAGGATCGCTCCTCGGTTGTTGCCGCTTCCTCCCACGATCAGCATGACCCAAATGAGGAAGGTGCCGTAGAACGGCTGGAACGAAGCGGGGGAGATGAAGCGGGCGTAGTGGGCGTACAGACTCCCGCCGATTCCCATGATCATCGCTCCGAGGACGAGCGACTGGAGCTTGAACGAGAACGTGTTCTTCCCCAGCATGGCGGTCGCGTCTTCGTCCTCCCGGATCGCCTGGATCACTCGCCCCCACGGGGCTCGGGCGAGCCATTCCACGATGAAGTACAAGATGACCAGGACAACCAGGACCAAAGCGAGATAGAACAAGTCGTAGGAATTAGCCACGAGGTCGCGTAGCCAGGCGGGAAGCCCCTGGTGAAGGCGCAGGAACCCCATCGCGCCGCCGTGGATCGTGCGATACAGGGGGGACGGAATCGCCTGGATCCCCCACACGCCATTGGTCAGCCAGGATTCGTTGTTGAGCACTAATCTGATCGACTCGGCGATCCCGATCGTGGCGATCGCCAGGTAGTCCGCGCGCAGGCGGAGGGTCGGAATCCCGATGAGGAGCGCGACGATTCCACACACGAGGGCTGCCCCCAAGAGGCCCACGATGAACGGGAGCTCAAACCCACCGAATGTTCTCCCTTCCCACGCGCTGGGGGCCGGGCCGCAGAGAAGGGCCGAGGTGTACGCTCCCAGCGCGTAGAACCCGGCGATTCCGATGTTGAACAGCCCGGTGTAGCCCCACTGAACGTTGAGTCCGAGGGAAAGGACGCCGTACGTTCCCGCCGTAATCGCGAAGAAGACGACGTAGTTGAGAACGCCAACGAGGTTCTCCATCAGCTCTTCCTCCCCAGGATCCCTGTGGGCCGCACAAGCAGCATCAGGATCATGATGACGAACGCTACAGCCGACTTGTAGCCGGTAGAGATGAACGCGGTGGACACTTCTTCGGAGATGCCGATGATCAGTCCGCCCAGGATGGCTCCGTAGGGGTTCCCGATCCCGCCCAAGATCACTCCGGCGAAGATGGAAAGGAGCATCTGCCAGCCGAGCTCCGGGGTGACGAACTTGTTCTCTATCCCCGAAAGGGTTCCCGCCACCGCGGCCAGACCTCCCCCGATGATCCACGTCCAGATGACAACTCGATCGGTGTTAATCCCGCTCACGTGGGCGAGCGCCGCATTATCAGCCATCGCCCGCATCGCCTTGCCCATCTTGGTATAGCGCAAGAACGCGTGGACAAGGACCACCAGCAGGAGCGCGGCCAGAATGATGAACACCTCATCGGGCTTGATCCTGATTCCCAACCCTGGGATCGCAGTTGCTATCTGTATTTTCTCGATGTAGTAGTGAGGCTGTGGTCCCCACACGAATTGAAGGATATTGCGCAGGCCGAGCGCCAGACCGATGGAGGCCATCATCAGGATGATCGGCCCGGAGCGGCGCAACCGGCGGAACAAGAGCCGATCGATCAGGGTCATCGCGACGCCGGTGAACCCAATGGCGAGGACGAGTGCCAGGGCGAATGCCCAACCGAAGGACAGCGGACCGAGCGGGGCATTCGGGATGCCGAGCGCGGTAAAGAGGCTGAACAGTCCCAGGGTGATGTACGCTCCGAGGGCCATGATGTCGCCATGAGCGAAGTTCGAAAACCCAAGGATGCTGTAAGTCAGCGAGACCCCGATCCCCCCCAGGGAGAGGATGCTCCCCGAGATGATGCCGTAGACCAGCAGTTGTGGGATTTGAGTGAACGTTGTCATCCCCCTATCCGCCGAGGTAGAGCTTCCCGATCTCTTTATTCGCCAGCAGTTCGTCCCCCGCGTCCTCGTAGCGGTTGCGCCCAGCGGCGAGGACGTAACCGCGGGTGGATAGCCGCAGCGACTCCTTGGCATTCTGCTCGACGATGAGGACAGCAACCCCGGTGTCGTTGATCGCGGTGATCTGTTTGAAGATCTCCGCGGCGAGTTTCGGGGCGAGGGCGGTGGAGGGCTCATCGAGCAGGATGAGCTTCGGGTCAAGCATCAGGGCGCGTCCCATCGCCCCCATCTGCCGCTCTCCGCCGCTCATCTTCCCTACCCGCTGGCGCCTCCGGGCCCGCAGCACTGGAAACAGGGAATAGATTTCGTTCATTCGCTCGGAGAAATCGTCCCTGCGGACGAACGCCCCCATCTCCAGGTTCTCCTGCACAGTCAGTGAGGGGAAGACGTTCTCCACTTGGGGCACGTACGCCATCCCGAGGCGCACGATCCGATCTGGGGGAAGGCGCGTGATGTCTTGCCCATCGAAGGTGATCGTCCCACCTGTGGCGGTAAGGAGGCCGAAGACCGTCTTCATCAGGGTCGATTTGCCCGCCCCGTTTGGCCCGATGATCGTCACAATCTTGTGCGTGTCGACTTCGATCGAGACGTGATGCAGGACCTCCATCTCCCCGTAGCCGCTCGTCACCTCGCTAACCCTCAACAGCGGCATACTGCCCTCCGAGGTATGCTTCGAGGACCGCAGCGTTCCGCTGCACCTCGGCTGGTCCTCCCTCGACCAGCTTCCGCCCTTCGCTCATCACGATCACCGGATCGCAGAGGCGCATCACGAAATCCATGTCGTGTTCGATCAACAGGAAGGTCGTGCCGAGCTCGCCACTCACCCGCTCGATCGCCGCAGCGATCTCTTTGAGCAGGGTGCGATTCACTCCGGCACCCGGTTCATCGAGAAGGACGAGCTGCGGCTCGCTCATCAGGGTCTTCCCCAGCTCAAGCAGTTTCTTTTGCCCACCGGAGAGACTCTGCGCTGGCTCGGCCGCGAGCTGCGCCAACCCCAGGAACTCCAGGACGTTCAACGACTTCGTCCGAATCGCCCGTTCCTGCGCCGCCACCCGCCGCGGATGGAGAAACGCATTATGCACGCTTTCCCCAAGCTGACGCCACGGGACGAGCATGAGGTTCTCCAAGAGGCTCATGTTCTTCAGTTCACGAGGGATCTGAAACGTGCGAGCGATCCCCTTCCGGAACACCCGGTACGGGGGAAGCCCGGTAATCTCCTCCCCGTGGAACAGGACCTTCCCCCGATCCGGCCGGACGAAGCCGGTGAGAAGATTGAACACCGTTGTCTTGCCGGCTCCGTTCGGTCCGATCAATCCGGTGATCGTGCCACCGTGGACAGTGAACGAGCACGCGTCCACCGCCTGCAAGCCCCCAAACCGCTTGGAAAGGCCCTCGACCTCAAGCATCTGCGTCACCTCACAAACAAAAACCGCAAGCTTTCGCTTTGCGGTTTCACCGGGTCGAGTAAACACCCACTCGGTGTATTACTCGGCCCAAATCGTCATAAAGTAGCTAAACAGATTACGTGTAGAAGACTGTCTCACCCCCAGGCTAAGCGTCAATGACACTGCCATCCTCCTGTGTAGAGGATACTAGCCTAGCGCCCCGTGCTTGTCAAGAGGGCGTTAGTGAGCTTGACATCAGCAAGAAGAAGTCGGTCGAGGCAGACCCCACCTTCGACGAGCGCCATCCCCGCACGTTCAATTGCCGCGTCACGCTGCCAAGGAGAGTCAGTACGACCGCGTGCGAGACAGGGCTGCTTTTCCCCTTCCCTGTCTCGGCTTGAGATCACCAATATCGGTGGGGAGGCGGATACCGTAAGGGCCGATCGCCATCTTTCCATGCGGAGGGAGTCCAGGGGTGTTGACATCCGTCAACAGTTCGGGTACGCCCGCTTTCCGTGACTAAGGCTCTGTTCGGGGAACTGATTCGAAAGGGGCGGGAGGACAAGGGCTGCAGCCTTCGCCGGCTCGCCGATCGCGTAGGGGACGTTCACACCAATTCGGCGGGCGTCGACTACACGGCGGCCTACACCGGCCTGCCGCTGTGGCGGCTTGTCGGATGCGTCGACGATGACGTCTATCCCGCCGCTGATCAGGGGATTCACTACGACGACGCGGACTTCAACGACGCGCTTGCGGCCACCGGCTACGAGATTACGCTCACCGCGTCGGACGGCTACACGCAGACGCTTTCCTCGTCGTGGATCGCGCACGACGACCGGTTCATCGTCGCGTTCAAGGTGGATGGAGCGTTCCTCAACCCGGCCGCCGACGGCTACATGCGGTTCGTCTACGACGATTCCGTCGTCCTCCCCGAGGGGGCACGGTTGAAGTCGGTGAAGTTCCTTTCGCAGATCACGCTTGGTCCCTAGCGAAGCACCGGAACGCGCCGAGGTGGAGGATCGCGAGCAGCGCCTCCATCTGCGGGGGATCGTCCTCGTGGCACTCCTTTCCGCAATCGGGGGGGTGCTCTCCGCCTACGTCGGATACATCGGGAACCTCATCAACCGGCTGTTCGGCGCCGGCCAGCTGATCGCGGGGCTCCACATCATCTGGCCGCTCCTCGCCCGCCTGTTGATCGGGCGGTTCGGCTCGGGCACGCTGACTGGAGTGACGAAAGGGTTCGTCGAGTTCCTCGCCGGGGGGACGCACGGCGTGGTGATCGTGTTCGTCTCGTTCGTCGAGGGACTGCTCGTCGACCTCGGGATGGGGATCACCCGCCGACCGAACCTCCTCGTGACCATGGCTGCCGGCGCCGTCACCTCGGCGTCGAACATCTTCGTCTTCCAGGCGCTCTACTTCTCCGGCGTCTCGGCGGCATTCATTCTCGTGATGGCCGGGCTGTCGTTCGTCTCCGGCGCGTTCTTCGGCGGCTACCTGGCCTGGGACCTGCATCGTCTGCTCCACACCGCACGGCTCGTCCCCCTGATCCGGGCAACTCTCCCACGCGTCCGGATCGCCTGGAGGAAACACCTCGTCACACTCGCCGTGGTGATCGCGGTCCTCGCCGGCGCCGTGTGATACTACGTGGCGGTCTACAACCCGTTCACCGCTCCGGAACGCGGCGCGGGGATCAGCAGCGCGGTCGAGGCCCCCTACACCTTCCGCTACGCGGAGTGGGACGGTGATCCGGTCACCGTGACCGCGGAGCTGCGGGGGAACATCACCTATGTGCCGCCGCGGCCGTACACGGGAATTCCGCTTCGTGAGGTCCTCGTGCAGGCCGAGCCGAAGCCTGGAGCCACGGTGGTCCGCGTTATCGCCAATGACGGGTACGAGGCGCGCTTCGCGCTCGACGCCGTGAGGGACGACGCCGCGCTCCTGTTGACGCTCGACGCGGGACGGTTACAGCTCGCCGCCGCGGCTTATGACGGCGCCCATTGGGTGAAGCGGGTGACCCGGCTTGTCGTCGAGTGAGCCTGAGATCATCCGGCTCGATGACCTGACGGTCCGGTTTCCCGACCGGGACCGGCCGGCGCTCCTCGACCTCTCCGAGCGGATCGATCCAGGCGAGGTCATCGCCGTTACCGGTCCGTCGCGGTGCGGGAAATCGACCCTCTGCCGAACCCTCGCCGGGTTCGTCCCCTCGCTTCTCCCTGCGAAGGTGAGCGGTGAGGTCCGCATCGGGAGGAACTCGGTCTTCGCCTCCGACCCGGCCCGCCTCGCCGTCCAGGTCGGCCTGGTACAGCAGGGTCCCGACGCGCAGGTCTGCACGATGCGCGTCCGCCAAGAGGTCGCGTTCGGCCCGGAGAACCTGTGCCTGCCCGCAAATGAGGTGAACCGTCGCGTCGATGCCGCGCTCGCCGTGACGGGAATCGCGGCCCTCGCGGCGCGGGACACGACCACCCTCTCCGGCGGGGAGAAGCAGCGCCTGGTGATCGCCTCGATCCTCGCGATGGAGCCGCGCGTGCTCCTGCTCGACGAGCCGACCGCCAACCTCGACCCGTCTGGCGCGAAGGCGATCTTCGACACCCTCGCGCAGCTGCGTTCCCGGGAGGAGCGGACGTTCCTCATCGCCGAGCACCGGCTGGCACCGCTCCTGCCGCTCGAGCCGCGGCTCCTCGTCCTGGATGAAGGCCGGATCGTGGCGCGCCGGGCGGCGCGGCGCCACGAGGACCTCGTGGCGCTCGGTCTGCGGTCGGCCTAGCCGCGCCGGGCCGACCCGGCACCAGGAAAGGGCAAGGCCGGGGTGACGCTGCACGAGGTTTCCTTCCGCTATGGCTCCGCGCCGCTGATCGAGGACCTCTCCCTGTCGATTCACCCGGGCGAGATCCTCGGCGTGATCGGGCCGAACGGCGGGGGAAAGACGACGCTCCTGCGGGTGGGCATGGTTTTCCAGCACCCGCACCAGCAGATCTTCGAGCGAAGCGTCCGGCGAGAGCTCGAGATCGAAGGGGCTCTCGACGCGGACCGCCGGACCGCCCTCCTTGCGCAGGCGCGGCTCGCCGGGCTCGAGGAGGCCGCACCGCTCTCGCTCAGTCTGGGCGAGCAGCGGCGACTGACGGTGGTGACGGCGCTGCGCACCCGACCGGGTTGATCCTGCTCGACGAGCCGTTCATCGGCCAGGATCGGCACAACGCGGCGTGGATGATCGGCCGTCTCCTCGAGGCCCGCACGCAAGGGGTGATGATCCTCCTCGTCTCCCACGACATCCCACTTGTCGCCTCGCTGTGCGACCGGCTCCTCTACCTGGGCAAGGAGGCGATCACCGGGCCTGTGGAATCGGTCTTCGCTCACTTGACGGAACGGGGCTCGCACGCGTTCACCCCCGGCTACTGGGACGGAGGGCTGCCATGAGCCCAAGGGTCTCCTACCGCGCGGGCGAGCGGGGATTGCACCGGGCCGGTCCGCTCGGGAACCTGCTTCTGCTGGCGGCGTTCGTGACGGTCGGCCTCGGCTCGCCGAGTCTCCTCCTCAAGCTCGGAACCCTCTTCCTGATCCTCGCCGCTGCGGTCCTCTCCGGGAAGACGCCGCGCGCCTTCCTCGGGAGCCTGCGGTTCGTCACCGTCTTCGCGCTCGTCCTGTTCGTGGCGCAGGTGCTCCCGGTCCGCGAGGGAGCGACGCTCCTCCGGGTCGGCGTGCCGATCACCATCGGGGGGGCTCACCGCCGGAGGCGAGATGGCGCTGCGGTTCCTCGTCATCCTCACGGGAAGCTTCCTCTTCGTCCTTGTCACCGACCCGGACCGGCTCGCCCAGCTGTTCATCCGGATGGGAATCCCGTACCGGTACGGGTTCGCCTTCATCCTCGCCCTGCGGTTCGTCCCGTTCTTCCGCGGCGAGCTCCAGACGGTGCGCGAAGCGCAACGGATCCGCGGGATCCGCTCGTCCGTCCGCAGCCCCTCCGGGCTGCGCAAGACGATCCACTACACCCTCATCCCGGTCCTCGTCTCGGGCCTGGTGCGGGTCGACTCGATCACGTTGTCAATGAAGGGCCGTGCCTTTGGGCTTCACGCGACGCGGACAAGCGCGCAGCGACTCGGGATCGGGGTGGCGGACGCCGCGGCTGCCGGAGTGGGTCTCCTCCTGATCGCGCTTGTCGTTCTCGCGAGGAGGCCGGCATGGCTCTAGCGGGAGGGCTGCGGCGTGGGGTCCTCATCGCCTGGCTCCTCCTGATCGTGGCGGTCGTCGTCCCGGTCCTCATCCGCATGAACAGCCCCGCGCCCGGGCCGACGATCATCCTCGTCACGACCGATGGGGCGGAGTGCTCGATCAGCCTGGCGCAGATGAAGCGGCTGCCCGCGCTCTCACGCAAAGGCACCTACCAGAACCAGCTCGGCAACTGGTGCGACGAGGGAGTATACACCGGCGTCCTGTTGACCGACCTCCTCGGCAAAGACGTCGCTTTCACGGGCGTCCGCGTGGTGGCCTCCGACGGCTACGAGGTGACCATCGACCGCCTGCGAATCCTCGATCCCAATTACCCGGTCGTCCTCGCCTACGCGTTCAATGGGGAGGAGGTCCCGACCTGGGGCGACGACTTCCGCATCGCCGTCCTCCCGGGAGACGGCTCGGTGAGCAACGAGGAGTACCACGCCGCCTCCGCGGGAAGCTGCTGGGGAAGAACGTCACACGGCTGATCCTCGTCACGGACTGACGATCGGCCACGAGCTCGAATCCGGGGCCGCGCGGATTCGACGGATTGCCGCGCCTGCGATAACGTTCTGCGTGAAGGAGGGATCAAGCGATGGAAACCCGACCACTCGGACGCACGGGACACGCAAGCACGGTCGCCATCTTCGGCGCGGCGGCCTTCTGGGACGTGGATCAAGCGCAGGCGGAGCGCACGATGGACCTGTTGATCGAACGTGGCGTCAACCACATCGACGTCGCGCCGTCCTACGGAAAGGCCGAGGAGCGTCTGGGACCGCTCCTACCCCGCGTGCGGGACCGGTTCTTCCTGGGGTGCAAGACCATGGAGCGGAGCAAGGAAGGCGCGGCGGCCGAACTTCGGCGATCGCTCGAACGCCTGCGGGTCGATCGGTTCGACCTCTACCAGATCCACGCGATCACGACCCGCGACGAGTTGCTCGCGGCGACCGGTCCGGGCGGCGCGCTCGAGGCGATCGTCGAGGCCCGCGACGAGGGGCTGACCCGTTTCATCGGCATCACCGGCCACGGGAACCTAGCGCCCGCCCTGTTCCTCGAAGCGCTCGACCGCTTCGACTTCGACACCGTGCTCTTCCCGCTCAACTTCGTCCAGTACGGTGACCCCGCCTATCGCGACGCCGCACAGGCGCTGCTCCGCCGATGCCGCGAGCGGCATGTCGGCACGATGATCATCAAGGCGATCGCCCGCGGACCGTGGGGGGAGAAGCGCAAGACCCACACCACGTGGTACGAGCCGTTCACGCAGCCCGACAAGATCCAGGCCGCGGTCGACTTCGCGCTGTCCCAGGACGTGACCGGGCTGTGCACGGCCGGCGACACGCGCCTTCTGCCACTCGTCCTCGATGCGTGCGCGGCCCACCGGCCGATGAGCCCAGAGGAGCAAGAGCGGATGGTCGCCGCCGCATCAAGGTATCGGTCGATCTTCACGTGATCGGGCGCAGATCGATCGCCGAGAGGAGGCATCATGCAGTATAGGGCATTGGGACGAACCGGGTGGAAGGTTTCCGCGATCAGCTTCGGGTCGTGGGCGATCGGCGGGACGTGGGGCGAGGTGAACGACATCGAGTCCCTCAAGGCGCTCCACCGCGCCGTCGATCTGGGGGTCAACTTCTTCGACACGGCGGACGTGTACGGCGACGGACGCAGCGAACGACTGGTCGGCAGGCTGCGCCACGAGTGCAAAGAGACAATCCACATCGCGACCAAGGCCGGACGGCGTCTCGATCCACATGTGGCTGAGGGCTACGACCGTGAGCACTTGACAGCGTTCGTCGACCGCAGCCTGAAGAACCTGGGGATGGAGGCACTCGATCTGCTTCAGCTCCACTGCCCGCCGACGCAGGTCTACTACATGCCGGAGGCCTTCGACGTGCTCGACGACCTGGTGAAGGCCGGGAAGATCCGCTACTACGGGGTC
>CAZBWD010000030.1:0-13653 GCA_964495585.1 uncultured Thermotogae bacterium | reverse complement strand
GAGCCATCCTGCATAGTTCGCGGTGACGACGTCCAGGAAGTGCGTGGCGTGGGGTCCCTCGACCTGGAAGACGCCCATGTGCCCGAGGTCGAAGAGGCCGGCCGCCTCGCGGACGGCGCGGTGCTCCTCGATCGCCGAGCTGTACCACCCCGGCATCTCCCAGCCCGCAAACGGGACGAGCTTCGCCCCGAGCTCGACATGGGCCGCGTGCAGCGGGGTCTTCTTGAGCTCCTTCTCCTCGGACTGAAAGGAGAAAGCCGTTCGCGTCGGATCGGGGTGAGAGAGGTCGAGCAGGGGTTGGCCGATGAAATACGGCTTGTGGGGCGCGAACCGTTCGGGGTGGCGGCGGAAGAGCTCCCGGATCCCTGCTTTCTCTTCGGGCTGCGGCTGCTCGAGCTTGAGGAGCGGTCGCGCCTCCTCGGGCACGGCGTCCTCGGGGATCTCCTCGATCAGTGCCGGACCCTGGACCTTGCGGAAGAGGTCGCCCTCATCGAACACGATGTACCCGTCGGAAAGGCCTTTGAGCCAGCTTGCGACCGCGCGTCCCTTCTCGCGGGGGCACAAGAGCAGATAGTCGTTGACGCCCAGTTGGCCGATGACCCCCTCCGACAACAGGGTTCCGCCCTGCTCGAAGAGGTAGGTCCGCCGGTGCTCGCCTGGACTCAGGGTGAGGAGATCGCTCGTTGTGGCTTCGTGCAGCAGGGCCTGGGCCCGCGCATCGTGAACGCGGAGGACGGCCCACGGGGAGGTCGACTCGCGGCGTGGCGAGGGTCGCCGGACGGCCGGATCGACGCGGCCGATGAGCGTGCGGACCGCCTCGCGGGCCGCTTCGAGGGCCTCGAGCGGGAGCTTCCCGCGCGACAGCTCGCCGGTGAGCCCGAGGTAGGAGAACGGTCGGATCGCGCGGAGGACCTTGGCGATGATCCCTGCCAGGATCTCCATCTCCGGCTTTCCCATTCCCCGCTGCGTGACCCACGGCGTCCCGAGGCGGATCCCGTGCGCGTCGGCCGCGGAGTGGTCCCCGGGGATCGTGTTCTTGTTGCAGACGATCCCCACGAGATCGAGGACCCGCGCGGCGATCTCGCCCATCATCGTGTAGCCGGTGGGGCTCTTGAGCGCCTTCAGATCGACGAGGAGCAGGTGCGTGTTCGTCCCGCCGTAGGCCAGCGTCAGTCCCTCCTTCTTGAGGGCGGCGGCGAGGTGCGTCGCGTTCTCCACGATGCGCCGCTGGAGGTCCTTGAACGCCTCGCTCTGGGCGATCTTGAGCGCGACCGCGATCGCTGCGAACTTGTTCACATGTGGCCCGCCCTGCTCTCCAGGGAAGATCGCGTTGTCGATCCGGGCGGCGACCTGGGGGTCGGTGGAGAGGATCACCGCGCCGCGGGGGCCGCAGAGGGTCTTGTGCGTGGTGAAGGTGACGACGTCGGCGATCCCCACCGGACTCGGGTAGGCACCGCCGATGACCATCCCCGCGGTGTGGGCGATGTCGGCGAAAAGCACCGCGCCGACCGCGTCGGCGATCTTGCGGAACGCGTTCCAGTCGGCCTGCCACGGGAAGGAGGTGAACCCGCCGATGATCATCTTCGGTCGGTGTTCCACGGCGAGCGCCATGATCCTGTCGTAGTCGAGCTTTCCGGTCTTGCGATCGGCCGCGTAGGAGACGATGTGGTAGCGCTTGCCCGTGATGTTGAACTGCGAGCCATGGGTGAGGTGCCCGCCTTCGGTGAGGTCCATCCCCATCACGGTGTCGCCGGGCGCGACAAACGTCTCGTAGACGGCGAGGTTCGCCGCGGCACCGGAGAGCGGTTGCACGTTCGCGTAGATCCGGTCGGCCGGGTAGTCGAGGGTGGCGAAACACTCGGCGGCCCGGCGGCAGGCCAGGGACTCGATGAGGTCGGCCATCTCTGTCCCCTTGTAGAATCGCCAGTCCGCGTACCGCCGGTGCACAGCGAGCTGGAGGTCGAGGTCGGCGAGCGCCTCACTGGAGGCCTGCCGCATCGCCGCCCGGGGATACCCCTCGGCGTAGAGGCTGGTGAACACCGAGCCGAGCGCCTCGCGCACCGCGGGTGGGGTCAGGCTCTCGGAGGGGATGAGGATGATCTTCTCGCGCTGGCGGCGCTCCTCGGCCGCGATCAGTGTGGTGGTCTGGGGGTCGATCTCGCGGATCTCGGACGGGCGGATCGGATCGCTCATGGTCGCTCCTTTTCCCAGTCGATCGTTTCAGGATGAAGTCTACGTCGAAGCTCCCGGTCTTTCCAGGGAAGCTCCGCCAAGAGGTACAGCCCGCCGCTCACCAGGGAGTGCCCGCCGAGGAGGACGGGGATCTCGGCCTCCCGCGCGGTGCGTGCGAAGCCGGCCCACAGCGGGTCGTCCACGAGATCGTCGCGGAAGAGGTCGCAGGCAAACCGGTCGGCGGCCGGCGGGAGCGACCGGCCGTGCGCGAGGAGCGGCCGGGTGTCGAGGATTGCGGCATCCGCGCACGTCGCCAGGGCGGCGAAGAACCGCTCGATCCCGAGCGCCTCCCGCATCCCCCCCAAGAAGAGGGGCCTCTTCTGCGGCGAGGCACGCATGCCGCGGCCCTCGCTGTACACGCTCGTCCGGCAGGCGACCGCCCCCTCGAGCTGGGCCCAGGCCGCGGGGTGGACCCGGCCGATCACGGCGAGGCGCGCACTGCGGTCGACAAGCACCTCAAGCAAGTCGGGAAGCGCCGGGTGACAAAGCCGCTCACGAGCGAGGAACGCCCGCAGGGTCGGACCACCGTGGGGGCTCTCGGAGAGGAGATGAAGGTCGATCGGCGTGTCGATGTCGTACTGTGTCGCGAGGTCCCGCGGCAGGGAGAAGCAGGGGATCCCTTGATCGGAGAGCGAGAAACCCAGCGGGTTATCGATCGCGGGAAGGTGAAGATCGAGGAGCCGATCCGCCCCGGCCACGGCGCAGAAGTCGCAGGAGTAGAAGTTGTTGAACAGCGCTGCGGGTCCCTCGCGCGAAGCAAACCGCAGGAGCGTGCGCGCCTGGCCGACCGTGAGCAGACCGCCGCTCCCGCTTCCGAAGTACAAAAGCCCGTCGAGCCGTTCCTCCCGGATGACCGACTGGAGCGTCTGGCCGAAGTGAAACGGCGACGCTCCGGGGGGCGGGACGCAGCGCACCCCGACCTGGCGCAGTGCCTCGGCGAGGCCGGAGGCGCTCGTGAAGAGCGTCAGGTGTTCGAGGCCTGCTGCATGGAGTGTCGCGACCAGATCGCGGGTCGAGGCCTGCCGGCCGCCCTCGACGAGCCGCTCGGCAGGGCTCTTCCCGAACGGGGCGTGAAGGAGCAGGCCTCCGATGCGCTTCACTGTACGCCCTCCTTCTCGCGCAGCGCGTCGGTGAGCAGGGACAGGACGCGTACCGCCGCGGCCTTGTCGAGCGGTCGATTGTGGCTGCCGCAGCGGGGGGAGTAGAGACAGGAGGGGCAGCCGTTTTCGCAGGGGCAGTCCGCAACGAGCCGGTGCGCCTTCGCCGCGAGCCGCCCGAGGCAGCCGTACAGGCTCTCGGCGAGCCCCGCGCCGCCCTCGATCTCGTCGAACAGGAGGATCGTCGGCAGGCGGGTCCCCTCATGGAAGGGGGTCGACAGGCCGCTTAAGTCCTCCCGGTCGCAGAGGATGAGAAGCGGCGCCATCGCGATCAGCGCGTGCTCCGCCCCGTGCAGGCCGCCGAGGAGCGCCTCGGGGAAGAGGTCGGGGATCGGGCGCTTGATGTCGACCCACACCGCGTCGGTCTCGTAGCTGTGGTCCGGCAGGTCGAGCGGCTCGACGCTCACCGTCCGGTCGGCGTGCATCGTCTTGTAGCCGATGAACGATTCGGCCACCCGGACGCCGCCCCACGCGATGTCGAGCGGCCCGGCCGCCTTGGACGCCTGCGTGCGGAGGATCCGCACGGCGAAGCTGCGCAAGGGCTTTGTGTAGTAGTCGACGTCCTCCCGTCGGAGACGGGCGATCCCCTCGTCGAGGTCGAGCGACTCGGCGATGTAGGTCTCCCCCTGGTGCAGGAGAACCGCCCCGGGGTAGGCCTCCCGGCGCGCCCGCAGCACGTCCATCGTCTCGAGGAGCTTCCCCTCGCACAGCAGGCGGACCGCCGCGCCGGGAAGCGCGTCCAGGCTCAGGAGGTCATGGGCCCGCCTCACGCCGTGATAGACGGCACCCCGCGGGGTCTGGGCGAGGACGCCGCTTGCGACGAGCCCGTCGAGGAGGGTGGCCTGCTGCGGGGTGAGCCCCTCGTGCCGCAGGGGTAACTCCGCCGCGGCGCAAGTCAGGTGCCAGGCCACCAGGCGCGGGTTGTCCGGTTGGATGACGACCTCCTCCCGCTCCTGGCCGACGAACGCTTCGGGGTGGCGGAGGAAGTAACGGTCGAGCGGGTTCTCGCCGGGCATGAAGGCGATGAGCGACGGATCGGCCCCGCGTCCGGCCCGGCCGGCCTGCTGCCAGGCGGAGAGGAGGCTCCCGGGGAAGCCGACGAGCAGGACGGCATCGAGGCTGCCGATGTCGATTCCCGCCTCGAGCGCGTTCGTGGAGACGATCCCTTCCAGCCGGCGGTCGCGCAGCGCCGCCTCGAGCCGCCGTCGCTCCGCGGGGAGGTACCCGGCGCGGTAGGAGTCGACGTTCACGGCGCCCATGTCCCGTGCGGTGCGGGCGATGAGCTCGGCCATCACGCGCGAGCCGGCAAAGCACAGGGTCTGGATCCCCGCTCCTGTCAGGACGGCGAGCAGCGACGCGGCCTGCGTGGCGAGGGAGCGGCGCGGATCGAGGAGCGCGTCCCAGAACAGGATGTGCCGCTCACCGCGCGCCGCGGCTCCGTCCGACACGGAGACGACAAGCCGGCCAGTGAGGAGTCCCGCGAAGCGGACCGGGTTCGCGATCGAAGCCGAGGAGAGCACAACCTGCGGCCGGGCCCCGTAGTGGTCGAGCAGCCGGAACAGGCGCCGCAGCAGGAGTGCCACGTTCGCCCCGAAGACGCCGCGGTAGCGGTGCGCCTCGTCGATCACGATGTAGCGCAGGTTCCGAAAGAAGCGGCCCCACTGGTGGTGCCAGGAGAGGTAGTAGTGGAGCGCGTACGGGTTGGTGAGGATGAGCCGCGAGGCCGCCTTGATCCGGGCCCGCCGCCCGGCCGGCGTGTCCCCGTCGTAGACCTCGGGGTGCAGGTCGAGGCCGGTCGCGGCCTCGAGGTCGAGGAGCTTCTTACGCTGGTCGTTGGCCAGCGCCTTCAGCGGGTACAGGTAGAGCGCGCAGGCGTGGGGGTCGGCGAGCATCGTCTCGAACACCGGCAGGTTGAAGGCGAGCGTTTTCCCGGAGGCGGTCGGCGTGGTCAGGATGACGTCCCTTCCTGCGTGTAGCCCCTCGATCACGTCGGCCTGATGGCGGTAGAGGGTGATCCCGCGGCTTGCGAGGTAGGCCGCAAGCGGCGGCGGCAAGACGCTCTTGCCCGGCGTGGCCGCCTGGGGCGGCAGGCTCGTGGTATACGTCACCTGACCGTGGTACCACGGCTCGCGCTCGAGTCGGTCAAGCAGTTCGGTGAGCATGGTCGGGAGATTCGATCTCAAGCAGTCGGGTGAGGAGCTCGGCGAGGCTCACCACGTCCTGCCGGTTGTGGGTCACGATCGGAACGAGCAGCGCCGGGTCTCCTGTCCTCAGGTAGGTCTCATAGAAGACCGGGACTTGGTCGCTTGGAAGGTCTCCGGTTCGTTCCAGATCGAAGAGCAGCTCTTCAACTGTGTGAAGGTGCAGATCGGGGAGCCGCTCGCCGAAGGCACGGCGGGCGTGGTGGAGGAGGTCGATGTGAATCAATCGACGATCGAACGGGAGCCCATAGTAGGCACACCGCTCCCCGAGGGTCGTCCAGTCGAACGCCTTGCCGTTGTAGCTCAGGATAAGCGATGCTTCGGCGAGCCGTTCGGTCACCGCCTCGAGCAGCGATGGCTCCTCGCTGATCGATCGGGCGAGGTACTGCGTGATGCGGATCTCATCGCCGTCGAGACGCCCGAAGGCGGCGAGGATGACGGGGACTCCAAACAGGCCAAGGGTCTCCAGGTCGAAGAACAGGATCTCCTCCCGCGGGACCAGTCCGAGGATCTGGAGAAACAGCGGGTGCGCGGCCGGCAGCCAGGAGGAGAGCGTCGCGTACACCCGTTCGGGATTTGGGGGATCGTTCCACTTCGCAAGCAGGGCCCTCGCGACGGCACCGAAGCGGGGGTGGGTGAGGAGCGAGGGGATCGACGCGTGCCCTTGTTCGCGCAGCAGGCGGTCGTGCACTTCTCCGACCCCGAACAGCAAACGCATCTCCGAGAGCAGCG
This sequence comes from uncultured Thermotogae bacterium, assembly GCA_964495585.1. Lineage (GTDB taxonomy): Bacteria > Bipolaricaulota > Bipolaricaulia > UBA7950 > UBA9294 > CAZBWD01. The sequence goes on along the minus strand of CAZBWD010000030.1, from coordinate 7,331 downwards.
CCGACCGTGCCCGCTCCGGTAAGGGCAATCGGATCCCACGCCGCTCGGACGTTTCGATCTTAAGACAGGTGCCGAGCTTTCCACCCCGGACCGTTCCACCAAGGATCCGAGCAACGGGAAGCGCGCGGCGGGCGACACGGGGAAGGGCGTTCTCGGGAGGGGGTTCGGAATGGGCGCGATCGGCGATCCACTTCGCGATCCACTCGGAGCCGGGCGCGGCTACCTCCTGCGGCGGGGACGCGAATCAGGGATGATCTTCGGCCCACCGATGTAGGGGAGAAGCGCGAGCTTGCGGGCGCGGTTGATCTCGCGGGCCAGCCGGCGCTGGTGTTTCGTACAAAGACGGGTTGCCCGCTTGGGAAGGATCTTCCCGAGGCGGTTCATGTACTGCTTCAGCTCCTCAGGTTTCTTGTAGTCCAGGGCACCTTTCTGCTCGCAGACCCTGCACACTTGTCTTCGCTTGTAGAACATGTCCTAGAACGGAACCTCCTCCTCATCTTGCTTGCCCGGCTCTTCCTCGCCCTCTGAGACCGTTCCAGGCTCGGAGACGGATCGGGAGGGGCCTCCCAGGAACTGGACGTTCTGAGCCACAACCTCCACGACCTTCCGCTTATCCCCCTCCTGCGTCTCGAAGGTGTCGATCCGCAGACGCCCCTCCACGGCGACGGAACGCCCCTTGCTCAGGTAGTTGGCGCAGTTTTCCGCCTGTGTCCCCCACGTGATGATCGGGATGAACGTCGCCTCTTCCTGGAGCTGTCCCGAGCTGTCCTTGTACTGCCGGTTGACTGCGATGCGGAACCGGGTCCTCGCCGTCCCGTTCGAGGTGTACTGGAGCTCAGGGTTCGCGGTCAGGTTCCCGATCAGGAAGACCTTGTTCAGGCTTGCCGACATTCGCGCTCCCCTAGTTCTCCGACGAGACGATCTGGTACCGAAGGATCTCCTCGTCGATGCCCAGGCGTTCCTTCACCGTCTTGACCCCCTGTGGTGGGAGTTGGAAGAGGGTGAGGCCGTAGTATCCCTCGCTGCAGTGGCTGATCTCGTAGGCGAGGATCCGCTTGCCCCAGTTGCCGTTTTGCCCGACCTGACCGCCGTTCTCCGTGATCAGCCCGTGGATCCGCTCCACCTTCTTTGTCCGCTCCTCCTCGGAGAGGTCGGGCCGAAGGACGTACACGATCTCATAGTTCTTCACGCTGCACCTCACAGTCGATGTCCGAGAACAACTTTACCCGGCACCGCGGAGGAAGTCAAATCGCGCGTAATGCAGTGTCAATCTCCGTTTCATGTGTAGGCCGAGCGCCACCTCACGGGAGGGGTATCGCGGGAATGCCCTTCCCCTCTTGACAAAGGAAACACCGACCACTATAATGGGGCAACTTTTCTAGAACAGAGGGGGTGACAGGGTGAACAAAGGGGAGTTCGTAGACAAACTCGCGACGAAGACCGGCTTGACCAAGAAGGACGCGCGGAAGGCCCTGGACGCAGTGATCGAGTTGATCACTGACGCTCTGGTCTCCAACGAGGAGGTCCTCCTGACCGGGTTCGGCAAGTTCGAAGCCCGGGCGCGGAAGGAATCCAACCGGATCAATCCTCAGACCCAGAAGAGGATCACGGTCCCGAAGAAGGTCGTTCCGGCGTTCAAGCCGGGAAAGAATCTGAAGGACGTCGTGGCGAAGAAGCTGAAGGTGGTCACCGTCGGTTCCGAGCTTCAGGTGAAGAGGGGAAGGTAGAAGGCCTGTCCGCGCGACCGTACGTCTGACACGTTCGGGGAGGGGGTCAGCAGGGCGACAGCTCAAGAGCTCGACCCACCGGGAGGATCCTGCCTCCAGGGTGGAGTTATGATTGAGCTGTCGTCTTTTATAGGTGATTTGTCATAGAATCGTTTACGTTGACAAACCTTTTGCGAAGGGCGATAATGGATCATGTGCGGTCCTGATCCGGGGTGGTAAAGAGGGAAAAAGACAACAGTCCAGAGGAGGTTTCACAATGAAGTGGACACACCAGGGTCAGAAAGCGGGAAGCTGGCTGTTGAGCGTCTTGCGCCCCAAGGCGCTTTTCTACTTGCTGGCGATTGCGGCACTTGGCCTTGTACTAGGCGCGGGTTGGAAGTGGCACGGCTAGGAGAGAGAGCGCGGTATCAAGAGTTCTACAACAAAGGAGGATGCACGATGAAGTGGGAGGGATACAGCATGCACGCCGGTGAGACGGTGAACAAGTTCTTGGCCAAGGCATTCAGCCGCAAGGGGCTCTACTACCTGCTGATGATCGCCGCGCTCGGGCTGATCCTGGGCGCGGGCTGGAAGTGGCACGGCTAGGAGACCTGCGCGGGACATCCGTCTTCGTGATTGTAGTCTTCGCTCTTGTCTTGTGATAAGCTAGGGAAGCCCGTCGGCTGTATCTCTGGCTGCGGGAAAGGATGAGCTGTGGAGCTTCCCTTCAAGGCAAGGGCGTATGTCTATGGGTTAGTACTGGCCGCCGCGGTTGGGCTGTCGTATTACGCGCGCGGCGTTTCGTTTACCTCCAGTCTCCAGATCATCGCGTTTGCCCTGTTCATTGTCCTGGGGTTCCTTGCCGAGATCTACGCGACTTGGATCCCGGTCTACGGAGGCGAGGTATCGAGTTCCATCGCGATCTACCTCGCCGCCCTCTTCATCCTAGGCCCCAGCCTTGCGGTCGTCGTCGTCTTTCTCGCTACACTGGCATCCGAACTTGTGCTTCGTTGGGACTACTTACGAAGCAGTAGAAGCCGTTTTGTGCACGTCGTGCTCTTCAACGTGGCACAGTGGGTTGTGACCGTGGCGGCCACAGGGCTGATCTTCGCCCTGGCGCATCCTGGAAGGCTTATCCTAACGACAGTGGGAGAGTATCCCTGGGCTATTGCGGCGTTCGTGTGTTACGCAGCGCTGAACTTTGCTTCTGTGACAGCCATTGTCGTCTTAACGACAAGAAAGAAGTTTCTGTATGCTCTCAGGACCTGTGTGCAGGACTTCGGGCTGCAGTACCTTGTGCTCTGCGTGCTCGCTCTCCTGCTGGTCGTTCTGTACTCGCTGTCGATCTGGCACATGCTCCTGGCGATCATCCCGCTCGTTCTCGTCCACGTCTCCTTCCGCAGCTACTTGCGGCTGCAGACCGAGACCCGGAAGACGTTCGAGAAGATCTCCCAGCTCCTGGATGAGCGGGATCACTACACCGCGGTCCATTCGACCGCAGTCGCGGAACTGGCGGTCGAGATCGGCCAGGAGATGGGGCTATCGCAGGGCGATATCGAGAAGATCGACATCGCGGCGCGCATTCATGACATCGGGAAGATCGCTGTTCCCGATTCGATCCTCCTCAAACAGGGCCGGCTGACCCCCGAGGAGTGGGCGGTGATGAAGCGTCATCCGACGATCAGCGCGGAGCTGATCGAGGGCCTGGAGATCTACGCGCCGGTTGCCAACGCCGTACGACACGAGCACGAGCGCTGGAACGGGAGCGGCTACCCGGATGGACTTCAAGGGGAGGCGATTCCCTTGATCTCCCGTATCATTGCGGCCGCGGACGTCTACAATGCCCTGTCCACCGACCGGCCGTACCGCAAGGCGTTCGACCACGAGACGACGATCGAGATGATCGGTAAGATGCGTGGGGAGGACCTCGCCCCGCAGGTTGCCGACGCGCTCTTGCGCGTCATCAAGGAGCGGGCTCAGGCGTCCGAGACGCTTCCGGAGAAGGCCCCCTCGACCGGCTGATGTTCCTTCTCTGGGCGGTTCTGATCGGCGTTCTTCTCGGCTATCTGTTGGGTGGACGGATCTCGCACCTTGTGAACCTGCGGCTGCGGCTTCTCGGCCTGATCGGGGCGGCGCTCCTCATTCAGCTTCTCATCTTCCCGCTGTTCACCGACCGACCGATCCTTCCGTACGCGACCGGCGCGCTCCACCTTCTCTCCTACGGGCTCATCCTGCTCTTCCTCGCACTCAACTATCGGATCCTCCCGCTCTTGGCGATCGGCGGCGGATCCCTCTTGAACCTGCTCGTGATCACCGTGAACGGTGGCTACATGCCCTCCTCGCCGACCGCCCTCGCGCGGTCCGGCGCGGATGCCGCAGCTGCCCACCTGCTGCAGGAGGGCGTCTATGGGAACGTCGTCCGGATGAGTGACAAGACGAGCCTCAACGTCCTGGGCGACCTCCTGTACCTTCCGCGGGCGATTCCGTTCGCGACGGCGTTCAGCGTGGGCGACCTGCTCGTCGCCTGCGGGCTCGTCTGGCTGATCGTCTGGGGGATGCGGGCGCAGCCGCGCGGCGGACCGGTTTGCGGCGCGAGTGGTCGCGCGCATAATCGACGCGGCCGCCACCGGCCCGAAGGAGGAACGACCGCCACGAAGGAGGAGGACGAATGAGACGAGACGAGGACCTTGATCGCAGGGCGATCGATACGATCCGCTTCCTGAGCGCGGACGCGATCGAGAAGGCGAACTCCGGGCATCCTGGGATGCCGATGGGATCAGCTACTATGGCCTACGTCCTGTGGACCGAGTACCTCAAGCACAACCCGACCGACCCGGCGTGGCCGGACCGGGATCGGTTCGTCCTTTCGGCGGGACACGGCTCCATGCTCCTCTACGCGCTCCTGCACCTCACCGGCTATGATCTTCCGCTTGCGGAGATCGAGGCGTTCCGTCAATGGGGGAGTCGGACCCCCGGCCATCCGGAGAGCGTCCGCACCCCCGGGGTCGAGGTGACGACCGGACCCTTGGGGCAGGGGATCGGAAACGCCGTCGGGATGGCCATTGCCGAGGCTCATCTCGCCGCGCGGTACAACCGGCCCGGCCACCGGATCATCGACCACTGCACCTATGTGATCGCCGGGGATGGCGACCTGATGGAGGGGGTTTCCGCCGAGGCGTGTGCCCTGGCCGGCCACCTCCACCTGGGAAAGCTGATCATGCTCTACGACGACAACCGGATCTCGCTCGCCGGGACGACGAACCTCGCGTTCACGGAGGACGTGGCGAAGCGGTTCGCGGCGCAGGGGTGGCAGACCCTGCGGGTGGCGGATGGGGATGCCCTGGACGGCGTGAGCGCGGCGATCGCCGCGGCGAAAATGGACACGACACACCCCTCGCTCGTCGCCGTGCGCACGGTCATCGGCGAGGGCGCGCCGCACAAGCAGGGCACCTTCCAGGTCCACGGTGCGCCGCTCGGTACAGAGGAGCTGGCCGTGGCCAAGAAGGCCGCTGGATGGCCGGTCGAGCCAGCGTTCTACATCCCCGACGACGTGCGCTCCCGGTTCAGGGAGGCGGTGGAACAAGGCAAGGTGGCCCAGGCGCAGTGGCAGGCCCGTTACGACGCCTATGCGAAGCAGTACCCCAAGCTTGCTTCCGAACTCTCCCGCCGGCTCGTCGGTGAGCTGCCGGAGAGCTGGGATCGCGATCTTCCCAGGTTCCCGGCGGATGGGAAGGGGATCGCGACGCGCAAGGCATCGGCGACGGTCCTCCAGGAGATTGCGGCTCGCGTTCCCGAACTCATCGGCGGATCTGCGGACCTGAACCCCTCCACCTACACGGCGCTTGCCGGGCAGGGCGACCTGCAGCACGACGGCTCCAAACCGCAGGCCGTACAAGGAGCGGTCGGTGAGGCGTGGGGATATGCGGGACGGAACCTGCACTTCGGCGTGCGGGAGCACGCGATGGGAGCGATCGCCAACGGGATGGCGAGCCATGGGGGGATGCTTCCCTACACCGCGACCTTCCTCACCTTCGCGGACTACATGCGCCCGCCGATACGCCTCGCCGCCCTGAGCGAGTTCCGGGTGGTGTTCGTGTTCACCCACGACAGCATCGGCGTGGGGGAGGACGGCCCGACGCACCAGCCGATCGAGCAGTTGGCAAACCTCCGCGCTGTTCCCAACCTGGTCGTCATCCGCCCGACCGATGCGAACGAGGCCCGTGAGGCGTGGCGCGTGGCGCTGCACCGCGCGGCCGGTCCCACGGCGTTGATCTTCAGCCGTCAGAACCTCCCCGTGCTCGACCGGGACCGCTACGCCGCTGCGGAGAACCTCGCGCGGGGCGGATACGTCCTGTGGCAATCGCAGCCGGGGCGCCCGGAGATCGTCCTGATCGGTACCGGGTCGGAGGTTCAGGTGGCCCTTGCCGCTGGGGAGGAGCTCGGTGCGCAGGGCACCACGGTTCGGGTCGTTGCCCTGCCGAGCTGGGAGCTCTTCGACGCCCAGTCGCAGGCCTACCGCGACGAGGTCCTCCCGCCGGAGGTACGTGCGCGGATCGCCGTGGAGGCGGGCGCGCGGCTCGGCTGGGAGCACTACGTCGGCCTGGATGGGGAGATCGTCGGCATGGACCGCTTCGGGGTGAGCGCACCCGCGACGGTCCTCTACGAGCGTTTCGGGATCACGAAGCAGGCGATCCTCATCGCCGCGCAGCGGCTCCTCGAGCGCAAGTCCGCCGCATAGACCCCTCTGGTTTCGCGACTTCGCGTTCTGGACTGTGGACTCTCGACGCTTGGCAGGCGGTCAGCTCGGCGAGAGGAACGCGTACTCCTCTCTGCCGCAGCAGGGGCACTCTGGGTTGCGGGTCACGTCCTGGGCGGTGAGGCTCGTCTCCCAGACGTCGAGGGTGAAGAGCCGCGGTGGCGGGACAAACGTGCCGAGCAGGATCTGGATCGCGAGCGTTGCCTGGATCGCGGTCACTGCACGGGGAATGGTGTTGATCAACCCGGCGTTTCCAGCGGTGAGGACCACCTCATCCGGCGCGGGCTCCGGCATGAGGCAGCGCAGGCATGGACCGTCACCGGGGAGGATCGGCAGGGTCATCCCGAAGGTTCCGGCGACCGCAGCGAACACCCAAGGGATCCGGTGCTTGACACAGGCGTCGTTCAGAAGATACCGCGCGGGGAGGTTGTCGAAGCCGTCGATGACGAGATCGATGTCGGCAAGCAATCGTTCGACGTTTTCGGGCTCGACGCGCGAAACCTCGTGCTCGATGGTGATCTGTGAGTTGATCGCCTGAAGCGCCTCGGTCGTGGCGCGGGCCTTGGCGTGCCCGATGTCGGTCTCCCGCATCAGGCTCTGCCGCTGCAGGTTCGACCGTTCGACACGGTCGAAGTCGACGAGCCGGATCCTCCCGATCCCCGCCCGGGCGAGCATCTCGGCGGCGTTCGTCCCCAACGCGCCGCAGCCCGTGACCAGGACACTCACCCCGTTCAATCGGCGCTGGCCCGCCTCGCCGATCTCCGGGAGGCTCGTCTGCCGGATGTAGCGATCCTCTTCGCTCATGTTTCCTCCCATGGGCGCCTCTAGAACTGCGCCGCGATCGTCAGATGGAGGAGCAGGCTGTGATA
>CAZBWD010000029.1:0-13733 GCA_964495585.1 uncultured Thermotogae bacterium | reverse complement strand
TCTCGTTGTAGGCGCTCGAGCGGTAGGCGTCGCGGTTCTCCGCGAACCGCCCGACGAGCCGCTTGATCTCCTTCGGCGCGGTCATCTCTGCCCCTTTGCCTGGCCTGAACGTCGGGGACCTGTCTGCGTCCGAAGGACACGCAGGCAAGCCCCGACGCTACAGCCCCTGTCTCTTTCGCCTCGCCGAGGTGCCAAGGGGTCTGATTCCTCGATGTGTTCTTCCTCAATCATCTTTCGCACTCTTCATGGCTCTACGCAAGGATTCCCCGTCTTCTCCTGCGCGGTCATCACAGACCTGAGCATAAGGCCACCGTAATCCATATGAAAGGCTGCCTTCAGTGTGGACGAGCTCTCCCTCCCTATGCAAGGGAGCCTTGGCCAACAGCCCCCTCGCACTGCTACTGGAGTCTAGCGTAGGCATCGAGTGATTCCAAGAAGGGAGGAGGTGTGGAAACACAGGAGAGCGACTAATCGCGGATGCTCTCCCGGGTGCTCGCTCATCGAATGGCGAGTACCGAATCCGGCCGGGCCATGTCGACACTCTCCAACAAGGTCTACTTCAGCCGTTCGAACACGAGCGTGTACGGCGCAGTGATGGCTGAGAATTGGATCAGGACCGTGTCTCCTTGCGACCTGTAGATCGTAGACACCTCTTGTGAAGCCTCTCCGCTGTTGACGGCGAAGAGAGAAGGCACGTAGCCGGAGTCATCCAGGGGCATCACTTCCACGATGCCGTACCCTGCTGTCTTGAAGTGAGCCCTATAGACGCCGGCGGGCAGCACAAAGGGATCAGTCAGGAGATCCGCCTGACCCGTAAACGACCATCCGGTCAGCTCTTCTCTTGCGGTCGTGATGGCGATTGCCAAGGAGTTCAGAAGAGCCAATGCATCCTGCGTGTTCCCTTCATCCACCAGAGTGACGGCCGTCTGGATCGAGCCCACATATCCCTGGAGGGGGTTTTCAGAGGCTGTGGCGTATAGGGAACCTAGCGCAACAATCGCCAGAACGGTAGCTACCAGCACTGTCAATCGTCTCGTCATCTCATGCCTCCTCTTGTCCTGTTGCTCTCGGCAGCTGATGCGCGGCTGTTCTGCGCATCGCGACCTGCTGTGGCGGGCTTTCCCTGCTACCCGGAGGGCACGGGACATCATCTGCATCGAAAGCCCTTGGTGCGGCAGATAATCGTGCTTCACTCTTCTGCTGCATTCACGAGATTCTAGCGTAGGCGTCGACTGATTCCAAGAAGGGAGGACGTGTGGAAAGAAAGGAGCTGGCCCCTCGGTGCCCGCGATGTGCCACATCTTCTTCTCAAGCGGCCTTCACGATTCCATCACTCGCACGTCCCTCGGCCAGCTGCCTCCTCCCCAGCGGTGCCTTCAATTCCCTATTCCGCCCTTTTCGCCCATCTCAGCCTGCATGGGATGGGCGTTACCCAATCATTACCCTGGGCGGGCGAAGCGCTTGGTGCATCTCTGCCGCCCTTCTAGCGGCACTTGCCACCCTCATCATTCTCTGGCCTAATCGTTACCCGATCATTACCTGATCATTGCTTCCACCGACATGCTTCAGTCGATCGGCTTTTCGCAATGCGCCATTCATGCCCCTTGGGTGCCCGTTTCTTCTGACGCCTCGTCCGCCCTACCGCCGCTCTTACCATCCCACGAGGGTAGGCCCAGCGCGTTGGATGAGACGCCAATGCCCCTTTAGTGCCCCTTTACTGCCCCTTTTAGAACGTAGTACGTACCACGACCCGTGGTGCCTGCCCGCTCGATGATCCCTCTTCGCATGAGATCCTTGAGATCATTGGTAGCTTGGCGCTTCTTGACCCCGGCGAGTTCTTGGTACTGCGCGTTTGTGATGCGCCCATGTTCCTCAAGAAACCCGACAGCCCGAAGCTGACCTTCCTTGAGGAACTCCCCTTCCAGATGCTCCACCAGTTCCACTTGAGCAAACGACACTTCGAACGAGGTCGGTGTCGCCTCATACTCTGGCTCCGGAACACCCTGATCCTTGCAGAGATTGACGATCCGCGTGGTACCGCTTCCCCGCTTCCCCACTTCTCCACTAATTCAGCGTAGTAGAAGACATTCGCCAGTAGTGGATTCCTCGGGATGGTTGGATGCGGTTCCTGTTTCAGCTGCTCGACGGTAATCCCACCGGGCAAGCCTCCCGGATTCCGGATCAGCACGTGGTCGTCGAAGACGCGTATCGTGATCGATTCCGTGGTCCCCAGGTAAGCACGATGCACAAGTGCATTGACCACGGCTTCGAGAAGAGCATCCAGCGGGTAGTCCCAGACCTCGCGGCGATGGACGACTGGCGTATCCGGATCGCTGCTAACCTTTCCGCCGATGTCGTAGCGCACCTGCAGGTACTGACGGAACTGCCGCATGACGGCGTCGAGTTGGTCGAACAGCGTGCTCTCGAACATCCGGTCATCGAGAATCGTGATGCTATCCTTGAACCGTCCCATGTGAACGTTGGCGGCGACGAAGCGGCGTTGTGGATGGCTGCCGAAAAGGAGGATCGCCGCGTTGGTCAGCTTACCTTGATTCACAAGGCTGAGCTTCCGAAGGACCAAGACCAAGGGCTCTTCGTCCCGTAGGCTCGGCAGACGCCCCTTCGCTCATTGGCAGAAGTTGCGGATGGCCTGCTGGTCGATTTCATTGAGTGCGGCATCACAGGGCAGTGCGTCCCAGCTCTGTCCGATTCGCTCAAGAAGGAAACGCCCCAGCTCTTCCGGAGGCACTTCCTGTGTGGTACAACCCACGCGCCGGTAGTAGCGGCTTTCGTACGGGACTGCCATGCCGTGAGCAGCGTTCACCCGGACGACCAAGATGCGATGGCGTCCCTCTTCAGCCACTGCAAGAGACGGCTGAATCGGGAGCTTGTTTCCGATCCTTGTAGCGATTGCCTGTTGGCCCTTGTCCGCCCCATTCCATCCCACGACCTGCCCAGCATCGGCAACACCGACCAGGAGCGTTCCACCCCTCGTGTTGGCGAAAGCAGCGATGGTCTTGAGACAGTCGTTGCTCCATGCCTTCTTGTACTCGACCGCCTCACCCTCGCCTGCTCGGAGAACATCCTGGATCTCATTCATGATTCTTGTTAACGAAACCACACCGATTCGTTAATAGCGGTGCCCCCTATTCACACAGCCGTTTATAACGCCTGGCCCGAACTCCCTCCGATCCCCCCCGACCTGGGATCCTTCCGCACGTCATCGAGCTCGCGGTGCACCTGGATCTACGGTCCTCTTCTTCACTCAATCAAATCCCACATAGTATGTGCATTATGCATTGTGGCGCAAACCGTGCGCAGTACGCCAACGGTAGTCTGCCAGACGCAGGCGGGCAATGGCAGGACTGTTCCCCACACTTCCTGGATGCTCGTTCGCGATCCGGCCGCCTGGCTACACGATGGGGTGTCTCTCACCCGTGCACGCGCAGATACACCGCAAATGCAATCAGGCCAGGGCCGACGACGGTAAGCGTGAGGTCGATGAGCGGGCCGCGTTGTGGGTGCACAGGAAGAGCACGCGCTTCTTCTCGGGCATCTTCTCCTCCGTCCGCTGCTTCGGGCAGCAGGGGATATCCTCAGTAAGAGCTCACATCCCCGAGCGCGGCGTCCTCGGCCGCGTAGTCGAACGTCCGGGGATCCACGGCCTCCGGCGGGTGCGCCCGCTCCCAGGCCACGGTCCGCCGCAACCCGCCCTTGCGGGTGACCGGTTCGCGATACCCCAGCTCCTCGCGGATCCGCGTCGTGTCGGCCACAAGGGGTTGATCGGTGTTACCGCCCGGCGCCAGGTGTTCGGGCAGGCGCTCCCGCGGCACGACGGCGATCCTCCCCTTCCAACCCGCCGCAGCCGCGATCGCGCCGACCCACTCCGCCTCGGAAGGCGCCTGCGGTTCGCTCACATTGTAGATCCGACCGGCGGAGTGCGCGTCGACGACCGCCAGCACAACGGCCGCTGCAACGTTCTCCACGTACCCCCGCGACGAGCGCCACGCCGCGGTGCCTCGATCGAGCAGGATCGCGGGACGACCGTCGTCCATCCGCTTGAGGTACGGGTACAGCCGGTGCTGGTAATCGCCCGGGCCGTAGACCATCGGCAGGCGCAGGACCGTGCCCAGGCACTCCGGATCGCCCATGGCGGCTTCCTCGACGAGGATCTTGTCGTAGTCGTAGAGTCGATCCCCCGGCTCGACCTGACCGCGGTAAGGGAAACGCTGCGAGCGCAGGCGGGCGTTCTCGTCGAGGGGGACCGGCTCGACGTCGCCGGGCTCGATCCCGATCAGCCTGCCGTAGGCACGGTACACGTCCTGACTGCTGATCGCGACGAGCCGCTCCGCGATGCCCTTGAACACCCGCACGACGTCGCGCGCCTCCTGCCCGGTGACCGGGATCATGTCGACCACGACATGCGGCGCGAGACGCCGAAATACGCCGGAAAACGCGGCCAGATCGTGCCGGTCGCCCAGAAGGTGGCTCGCCTCAGCCGGCAGGTCCCCCGGCGTCTTCCCACGGTGGAACACCGTGACCGCATGCCCCATCCCGCAGAGCCGCCGGACGACGAACGGCCCGATGAATCGCGTGCCGCCGATGACCAGAATGCGCATCGTTCACCCCTTTCTCACCCGGGCTCCGCACTCACGGTCGGCCCAACCCCGCGGTGACACGCCGCCCGCGGGAGGCTCACCACTAAAAAGTGAGGATGAGCGCGGCGATCGCGAACAGTGAGGAGTGCACCGAAGATTCCAACCATCGGCCACTCCCGGCGCTGGGCGAAGTACCCCGTACTGTTGATGACCGTGTAGATCAGCATGCCGACCGCCAGCAGGTAGAACCGCGGTGCCCAGTCCTGCCGAAACAGAAGCGCGATCCCGGCGGCCACAAGGGCGATGGACGTGACCGATTCGGCGACCCAGTGAAACGCCATCCCCAGTCGGCCGCGTCCCGACAGCGCAACGCCCGGGTCGGGGATCCGGCGTTGCGAGATCACGAGCGTCCACTGAACGATCATCAGGATTCCAACGGCGATTGCATATGCTGCGGCAAAGATCATGCTCCCCTTCATGTGCTGCGTTCCGTGCCCACGATAAGAGTGTAGTCAAGACCGTCGACCGAGGACACCCGCGGCGGGACAAATGTGAACGGCCTCTTCTTCCAATACCTCCTGTCCTTCCCCGCTTGTACACCCGGCCTGGGACTCCCCTCTGCACCGCGCTGAGCCGGCTTGACCGGCGGCCCGGGTTGCGGGTATGACAGGACCAGCCTGCAGGCGCGGGGTTCACCACTGGATTTCGTGGAGAGACGGGGACACCCCTAGCGTGATAGACTGTTCTCGACAACGAAGCCGGTAGGACGTCGGAAGGAGGGGCTGACATGGAGGCATTGGAAGCAATTCACACGCGGCGGAGCATCCGCAGGTTCACCGGTGAGCCGGTCTCGGAGGAGACGGTCAAGACGCTCCTCGCGGCGGCGATGGCCGCCCCTTCGGCGGGAAACCAGCAGCCGTGGCATTTCGTCGTCGCGCGGGATCCCCAGCTGCGAGAGAGGATACCCAGCGCCCATCCCTACGCGCAGATGGCGACGCAGGCGCCGGTGGTCATCGTCGTGTGCGGCGATGTGGCCCACGAGAAGAACAAGGGCTTCTGGATCCAGGACTGTGCGGCAGCGACGGAGAACCTCCTCCTGGCGGCGCGCGCGCTTGACCTCGGCGCGGTGTGGTGCGGCGTTTACCCGCGAGAGGATCGGGTCCGCGCGCTGCAGAGCCTGCTTCACCTCCCGAAGACGGTGATTCCACTCGCGCTCGTACCGATCGGCCACCCCGGCGAGGAGAAGTCGCACGAGGACCGCTACGATCCGTCGCGGGTGCACGCCGAGCGCTGGTAGCCCGTTCCCGGGCCGACGAGGGCTCAGAACCCCAGGTACACGGAGAGGACCGGGACAAGGACCGCGCCAGCCGGCACGCCGATGAACCCACCCCAGAAGCCGCCAGCGAGGAAGGCCATTCCCACCGCCTGCGGGTAGGTGAACCGCCCCCAGTACCCCGGCGGGGCCTCCACGGTCGGCATCGCAAGGGCGAACGCGAGCGAGAACCCGATCCCTCCCGCTACCGCGCTGCCGACGAACCCCAGCGCGGCACCCAGAAGCGGGGAGAGCAAAAGCGACGGCTTAAGGGAGAGGGTGGTGTCCGCGATCCACCGGCCGGCGAGCGCGCCCAGGGCCGCGGTCACCGAAGCGGCGGGGATCGCCACGAACAGGGTATTGGAGAGCGGCGTCCCCTCCGGAAGGAGCGTCACCGCGGTGGGGACCATCACTCCGAGCCCCACGAGCGCCCCGCCGAGGGTCATCCCGACCCGCACATGCTCGACCTTGTCGGCGGGCAGGCCGTTTCCCCAAACCGGCAGCCCCGCCACCAGCGCGGCAAGCAGAAGACACACGATCTTGCGCATCCGACCCACCATGTTCCCATCGTAGGCCGTCTCTCCTATACTCGTCAAGTGGAAAGGTCCGCTGAAGGTGGGCACCGCGTGCAGAAGAAGCGAGGAATCCGCCAAGTGCCGGCGCGGCTTCGCAAGACGCCACTGGACCGCGCCCCCCGGTTGAAGACCCGGCTGGCACTGGGCCACCAGGACCGGATCCTGCAGGTCATCGATCGGCATGCCGTCGAGTCGCTCCTGTCCCGTGGGTTCTCCGGCACACTGCGGCGGCTGGTCGGCCCGGTCCTGTGGTCGGTGAAGCTCGAGGTGAACAACACCTGCGAGCTCGAGTGTCCAATGTGCTACGTCCCCAAGGGGGACGACCTCCTTCCGATCGGGACGATCACGCGGCTCTTGGATGACATCGCGGGGATCGGGACGCGCCTCGAGATCCTCGGCGGGGAGCCGCTCCTGCGCGAGGACCTCCCCGCGATCATCGCCTACGCGAAGGGCACCGCCCGCCTGCAGCGTGTCGTCCTGTACACGAACGCGCTGTCCGCCACCGCTCACAGGGCCGCACAGCTCGCCCGTGCCGGGCTCGACACGGCGATCGTCACGCTCGTATCCTCCAACTCCGAGGAACACGACCGTTTCGTGGGGATGGACGGAGCCTGGCGAAGGACGGTCCTCGGGATCGGCCACCTCCAGCAGGCCAGGGTCAAGGTGTACACCTTCACGGCGGTGCACGCACAGAACGTCGATCGGGTGAAGGAAATCCGCGCCTTCGTCAAGGACAGGCTCGCCGCGCACGCCCTCTTCTACCCCTACATCCCGCAGCGGCGGGCCGACCCGCTCGCCCTCGACCCGCAGCGCTGGGCCCAGGCGAAGCACTGGATCCTCTATGAGGCTAATCCCGATCATGCCAGGTTCTTCCGGGATTTCTGCGTGCTTGCGGGAACCGCCTGCTCCGGCGGCAACTTCGTGTACACGATCAAGGTCGATGGCACGGTGAGCCCCTGCCCGTTCATCACCGACATCCCGTTGGGGAACATCGCGGATCGCTCCATCTGGCAGATCGCGGCCGACCGGTTCCGAAACCGGGCGTTTCTCGCGTTCCAGTCCCTCCCTGCCACGTGCCGGACGTGCGCCTACGCCCGGGTCTGCAACGGCGGGTGCAAGGCGGGGAACGGCCTTCTCTTCGGCCGCTACGACCACGCCGATGCCCGCTGCCTCGGGCCGTGGAACGGCCCGATCGACGATGCGGCACTCTGCGATCGGATCCCCTGCTTCTTCTGACGGGTTCACACCCCATCCTCCCACCGGGAAAAAGAGGCCCTCTTCACGTCCCCCCGACCGCGGGGGGAACCCGCTTACCCTGATCGGCGTTTTCCCTCCCTCCAGCGCTCTTGTCTCCTGAGTTGCGAGGACTATGATGGATCGGGGTGATCCAAATGAAGTACCTACGGGCTGTGTTGCTGCTAGTGGCTCTAACGGCCGTGGCGGCGCTCCTGACCGGGTGTCCGTTCCAGAACATCCCACCGGTCGCGAGCTTCACCGCCACGCCGAACGCTGGACCGGGCCCGCTCAGCGTCGTGTTCGACGCCACGGGATCCACCGATCCCGACGGGACCATTGCCTCCTACAGCTGGACCTTCGGGGACGGACAGAACGGGACCGGGGTGGGCGGAACTCACATCTACGAGGACGAAGGGGTCTACACGGCGATTCTCACGGTCATCGACAACGCCGGTGCCATGGCGACCGCATCCCAGGAGATCCACGTGGCCGCGCCCGCCAACGCGGCGCCGACGGCAAGCTTCACCACAACCCCCGCCACCGGAAGCGCCCCGCTCACCGTGCAGTTCAATGCGGCGGCATCGTCGGACCCCGACGGCACGATCGCCTCCTACACCTGGAGCTTCGGGGACGGCAACAACGGCAGCGGGGTGACGACGCTTCACACCTACAACAGCGCCGGGACGTACGTCGCGATCCTCACCGTGGCCGACGATGATGGGGCGACCGCCTCGACCACGCACTCGATCGAGGTCACCGCACCGGGCAACGCCGTACCCATGGCGAGCTTCACCGCGACCCCCGAGTCCGGGGCGTTCCCGCTTTCGGTCGCGTTCGACGCCTCGGGATCCACCGACCCGGACGGCACCATCAGCTCCTACAACTGGACCTTCGGGGACGGGCACTCGGGGAGCGGAAAGACGGCGAGCCACACCTTCTCGACGTACGGGACGTTCACCGTGATCCTGACGGTCATCGACAACGACGGCGCGCCGGCCTCCGCGTACAAGACGATCCACACCTACTACACGTTCCAGCCGATCCAGCCGCCGTTCATCCCGCCGATCAATCCGATCATCCCCGGCTTCTAGGCCGGGACCGGACCCCAACGGCGCGCGCGCCCCGGTCCGACGACCGGGGCGCCTTTCTACCAGGAGAGAACCGGGGCCTGACAGTCCCGGTTCGCTTGAATCATCTGGTGGAGGTGGCGGGAGTCTAGATAGAACTTTCGCTATCTCGTTTCCTGTCTATCATCGCGGATCTCTGCTGCACATCAATCCGTTTCCCGGCTCGAGTTCGCGAGGCACCGAAGCTCGACTCCGTTCGCCTCGAGAGGCGCGAAGTGGATTCGGTAATGGTCCGGAAGCGAGTGGCCCCGGGACGGGGTGGATACAGGGGGGTGTCATCTGAACATGCTCACGCTTGAAGTTCTCGACAGCAGACTTCACGGCCTCGCCTCCGATGTAGAGGAGATAAGAAAGGAAGGCCGTCGCGGCGAGCTCGCTAGCGCTCTCTTTCTGGCGCTGGTACTCGACAGAATCAACCTGGAGGAAGCAAGGCGCCTCGCCCTTCGCGGGCTCGAGTCTCCAAGCCTCGACGAAGCCGCCACAGTGGCTGCAATGGTTCAGGAGCTTGAGGTCGGACGGTGGGCTACCGCAGCCGCCACGGGTGGGGCTTGATCGATGTGCAGCGGAGGGGGTGAGGGGATGCCGTCACCAAACGGAGACAACGGGCGAGATGCACGCGGACGATTCACGGCCGGCAACCCAGGCGGACCGGGCAACCCCCACGCAGCTCAAGTCGGACGGCTCCGTAGCGCCCTGCTGGACGCCGTTACGGAAGACGACATGCGAGCGATAATCGCCAGTCTGGTGGAGAAGGCCAAGAGCGGGAGCATCCAGGCGGCACGGGTCCTATTCGACCGGGTGCTCGGACAGCCGCTTGCGGCGGACATCCTTGAAAGGATCGAAGCGCTTGAACAGCAAGCGGGGGGGCAGTCATGAGTGGATTGAGCGCACGATTGGATCGGGTGGAGGCGCGGCTTGGAGGGAATCCGCTTGGGCCAGAGTGGACGCTGTCGAACCCCTGGCCCGTTCGTGAGAGGCTTCTTGCCCGGCTTGAGTCTTGGAAAACAGACGAGCGGCAAGACCCTTCGAGGGGATCGGAAACAGCGCATGAGGGTCGCGTGACTGACGAGGACATCCACAGGCTGCTGAGAAGCAAGCTGGAGGAATACGAGGCCACGCATGAGTGGCGTTGGGTGAACGGGGAGTGCTACGAGAGGAGAAGGCCGTGAGAGTACGCACGCACCCTCTTGAGCAGACCCCGAATGGAAGAACGGGGACAGTGCTTCATCCTACCCGTGGCGAGGAAGCGCCGAAGGACAGACCACGATGACAGGACTCGAAGCACGACTCGCGGCACTGGAGCGCAAGCAGGGCGCAGGAAGACCACAGATTGTGGTCGTATACGGTGACCAAGAGGTCCCGCCAGATCTCCCTCGGAACGTTCTGGTGATTCGGGTCGAAGAGGAGGACAGGGGGCTCTGATGAGGGGAGTTGAGAACAGGATCAAGCAGCTCGAGTCGGCTTTGCTGACAGGCAGGACGGGCGAGGACTGGGTCGAGATCGACTACCCGGAGTTTGACCTGCGGGATGCAGTGCGGTTGGATCGGCTCATCGAGACGGCGCTGACGAGAGCGAACTCCACGGCGGAGGCGGCAGAGACAACAGAGATCGAAGCAGAGGGCGACTTGAAAGCAGCGCTGGTGGCTGCGGACCGTGACGCCGTCCAGGATCCGTGGTGGAGGTGGAAAGACGCCTACACACCAGAGGCTCGTTTCTTCATCAAACGTGAGTTGTACGAACAACTTCCCAGTCTTCCCGAAGCACAGGAGTGGGTGAATGGTTCGCCATTGCTACGAAGGGTCTTTCCGCACGCTCAGCGGTAAGCCTTGATCCATCCTCAGTTGACCTTAACCGTAAGCCTTGACCGGGTTTAACTCAAGGTGCGAGGTGACCAATGTCTCTTTCATGTGTGAAGAGGTGATTTCTTCACACGTGTGTGGTTGAGGTTAAGGCCCGTTAAACCTGACGGTCAGAGCAGTGCTCTTGACAAGGGCATTGCCTTGTGTATGCTGGGTAACTGATGGGGCACAGCAAGGTTGCCGACTCCGGGCAGTGAGAAAGCTAACTGCCGAGCAGAAGTCGCCAGAAATGGCGGCTTCTCTCGTTCCCGCCTCTCAAGCCCGCGGCGAAGATCAACGTGGAGGGGACGTAGAAGGATCACGCGTGAGGGGGGCGATCAAGATGGACGAACGAGATGGGCAAGGAACACAAGCGTGGTGGTCGGAGTACCGAGGTGAGGCCAGGGGTATGCGGGGGTGGGAGCGCCTAAGGACAGAGCTCACAGCGCCGGCCTGGCGACGGCCTTCTGCGTGGCGAACGGTCGAGTGGTGGGCGAAGGTACTCGCAAAGCGCGGGGTGACACCTCGCAGACTGGCGGCGCACATTGCGGCACTCGGGATCCGTAACGCGGCGAACCGCAACTAGACAGGGCGGCGGGGTGAGATTGGCCCACAGGGGCGAGCGGAGGCCGGTGACGTGAATTCACCTCCGCCAGGCTGCGTTAGGAGCAACCAGACCTCCGTGAGGCGACTACCGGGCCTCTCATGAGATCGGCGACCGTCCCCGTTGCCTAGAGAGCAACTCCTCTCTCACCGTTGTCTCCGCCTCAAGTACTCATGGGCCGAGGTCATTGCTCATCGTGAGAATGGCCGCTGCTACCTCCGTCGCAGACATTGCACCCAAGTCTCGGTCGGATGCTGATTCATTCACCGCATTCACCAGCATTTGAGCCTTGACCTTGAGCCTGTCGAAATCCGAGGGCCTGTTTAGATGCCCCTTCCATTCGGTTGCAGCCAACCAATCCGCTGCTGTCGCCAGCTTGTTAGCATTTGTCGCAACCCTCCATTGTGCGAGAGTTGCCTTATGAAGGGTCCCGCCCTGGAACCACTCTGTTTGTGTGGCTGGCGTGCTGGTTGTGGCAGTGGCTTCTGTTGCAGTTGGCGTTGCTGTCTTGCTCCCTCCCCCGGGGGAACAGGCTTGTAGCAGGAGGAGCAGAGAGAAGACTGCCAGCACAGTGCCGAGAATGAGCACGGAGAAAGGGTTTCGCCTATGCTTCTTCATGGATGCAGCCTCCTATGGCAACGGAACAGACATCAAACCCGAGGCAGGGACCGCGGTAGATCACTCCAAGTGGCGACCATGAGGTCTCCGCGAGCATGCTCTTCCTCCGATCACAGTTCCTGCAGCGGTTCTTTTTGATTTCAATCATCTCAATCAAGCGCCATGGTCGCTTCTTGTTCGTGTATACATCCTACCCACACAGGGTACGACGAAACAATGACCTGCCTGTCTCTCCATGGCCAATACCCGCTGCTGTCGAAAGCGAACGGCCGGCCGTTGAATCCGTCAACTCCACGTCGGCTCGACGGCTTGTGGCAGTCTCGAAGGGGTTGCGGTCGGTGTGGATGAGTTCGCTTTTACTTGACAAACGGAGGGGAGTCGCTACAATGGTGTTATAGAGTTCGCCTAAGATTCAAAAGACGAACTCGTAAGGAGGACGGCATGAGCGCACGGAGAGGAAGGAAGATCCCGGAAGTCCTGGCGGAGAAAGAACAAGAGGCACTCCTCGAGCAACCGAACCCACGCTATCCCACCGGTCAGCGTAACCGGGTGATGCTTCGCCTGATGCTCGACACGGGCCTCCGGCTTTCGGAGATGACCGCGCTGCGGTGGAAGGATCTCGACCTCGACGGAGCGGACCCGGACGGCACCACCCTCATGGTTCGCCAGGGGAAGGGCCGCAAGGATCGCAAGCTGTGGATCGGTGCGGCCGATGTCGAGAGCCTCCAGAGTTGGAAGGCTCGCCAGGCGGAGGAAGTCGGCCGGCCCGTCGATCACGTTTTCACTACCCTGCAGGGGAATCCAGTCTCCGGGCGCTACGTTCAGCAGATGGTCAAGCGCTACGCAGCGCGAGCAGGAATCGAGAAGGACATCCACCCGCATACGCTCCGGCACTCATTTGCGACCGACCTCTACCGCGAGACAACCAACATCCGACTGACCCAGAAAGCACTCGGGCACTCGAACCTTGCGACCACTCAGATCTACACGCACATCGTTGACGAAGAGCTCGAGGGTGCCATGAAATCCTTTCGGCAAGCGGCGGTCGCAGCGTGAAGAGCGGCAACGGATCTCGTGAGTAATGTGCGCCTTCCTGCTCATCCTCCCCTTGCTCCTCCTGTCGGGAGGTGTGCTATACTGCCTTCCAAGGAGGCACAAAATGAGGGTGAAGTCGCTCTTGCGTTTGATCGTTCTAGTGGTGTTCCTCTCTGCGGGGTTCGCCTTGATAGCACAGGCGTATGGCAGCTTTCCAAGAGAGCAGTTGATCTCGCTTATCAGCAACGGGGCAGATAGCCTCGCCTCTGGTGACACCGCGAGCGCGCTGGGCCAGTTGCTCGAAGCAAAAGGCATGCTGTCTTCTCAGATCGCGGCCCTGTCGCCAGGAGAAAGCACAGCCACCCTTGACAATCTTGCCTTCTCAATAGAGGGCGCTGATCGAGTCGCTGAGTACAATTCCGTCTGGCAGTACTATGCGTTCGATGTCTATCTGCAGATATCCAACCTTAGTAGCGAGGTCGTGGACGTTAGCCTAGATACCATCGGAGGAATAAGCATCGATGGGTTCGCCATCTCACCAGATGGGAAACAACTAGAGGACAACTTCCTCTTTGATTTCGACTACCTTCTGCCCGGCGTGGACAAGGACGTAGCAGTAGGCTTTGTGATTGGTTTGGACTCCCATGAGGAGTTCGTACCAGGAGACTACACCATAATGATTAGGCTGGGCCCGGTCACGGGAAGACCGACATTCCTCAAAGCGCAGTTCACCATACAGAAAGGGCAAACGTAGGGAGACGGCGTCCGAAAGCCGGATGATGGGATGGAG
>CAZBWD010000028.1:0-13853 GCA_964495585.1 uncultured Thermotogae bacterium | reverse complement strand
GCAACTGACAGAATCGCTTGTCAGTTCACCCTGACATTTTCCCTTGACGTCGACAGCTTCATCTTTTCCGGCGGTTCGTCACCGCTCTGGGCGCGACGTCGCGCAAGGAGGAGATCATCCTCCGGATCGAGACCGATGACGGCACGGTCGGGTGGGGTGAGGCATCGCCGAACGCTGAGATCCTCTCGGCGATCCCCTACACGGTTCTCGCCGGGCTCGAGGTCCTCGCGCCGTTCCTCCTCGGCGAGGCCCCCGCCGCATCGAACGGATTGTCGGCCGGATGGACCACGCGCTGCACGGGACCGCGCCGGCCAAGGCGGCGGTCGGCGACTCGGTCGGCCTGCGCATCGATGCAAACCAGGGATGGAGCCGCGAGGAGGCGGTCTACGCCCTGGACCGGATGGACGACCTTGACCTCCAGTTTGTCGAGCAGCCGCTGGCGGCCTGGGATCTCGAGGGACTCGCCATCGTGCGGCGAGCAGGAATCTCGGTGATGGCCGACGAGTCGGTCTTCACGCCGCAAGACGCGCTGCGCGTGATCCGCGAGCGGGCGGCTGACTACATCAACATCAAGTTCATGAAGAGCGGCGGGCTTGCCAACGCCTGCCGGATCGCTAATCTCGCCCAAGCGGGCGGCGTGCGCTGCATGATCGGCGGGATGATTGAGACGAACCCCTCGGCCACGGCCGCCGTCCACTTCGCCATGGCGAAGCAGAACGTCGCCTTTCGCGACCTCGACATGGGGATCCTCGGCGAGGCGAACGTCGTGACCCGCGGCGGGAGCGCGCTGCGGGACGGATTCCACTACCCGAGTCCAGGCAGCGGATTGGGGATGGAGGCGGTCGACCTCGATGGTCTGGGGCGGCCGCTCGCTACCTATGAGACCACGACACTAGAGAGGAGGTGAGAGGCAGAGAGTAAACGCAGGGAAGAAGTCGCGATCGGAAAAACGGACAAGGAGGAACTGAAGATGCTGAAAAGGGTGTTGTTGTGGGGAATCTTCATTGGGCTCTTGGCGGCGCCGGCGGTGGGACAGGCGATCCCCAAGGATACATTGGTTGTAGGCGTGGACACTGGAATCATTGTCGACTTGGATCCGGCCCGCGTCTATGAGGACATCACCAATTTGGTCATTTGGCAGCTTTACGATAACTTAATTACGTTCGAGGGCACATTCGACGTCATCAGACCGGGACTGGCAGAGAGCTGGGAGGCCTCAGCAGATGGACTGACCTGGACCTTCCATTTGCGCCAAGGGGCGAAGTTCCACAGCGGGCAGGAGGTCAACGCGGACGCCGTCATCTTCTCGTTCACCCGTGCGCTGGCGCTCGACTTCGCTCCGATCTGGATGTTGAGCCAGTACGTGCCGAGCGCGGACAACATAAAGAAGATCGATGACTACACGGTGGCCATAACGACGAAGGTCGCCCTCTCCGAGGGACTGATGGGAGCGATCATGGGTGTGCAGGGGATCTGCGCGGTGATCGACCCCTCGGTGGTGGAGGCGCATAAGACCGCGGATGATCCGTGGGCGAACAAGTGGCTCCAGTTCCATGATGCCGGGTCAGGTCCGTACAAGCTGATCGAGTGGGCGCCAAACGACCGGGTCACAATGGAAGGATTCGATGGCTATTGGGGCGGACCGCCCAAGACAAAGAACCTCATTTTCCTGGACATCCCGGAGCGGGCGCAACAGCGGCTTGCCCTGGAAAGCGGAACGATCGATCTCGCGTTGAACCTTCTTCCCGAGGCAATCGAGGAGTTCAAGGCTGAGAAAGGTTTCGATGTTTATGAAATCCCAGGCTGGGGCATCACGTACGTGGCGATGAACTGCGGCATGAAGCCATTCGATAATCCGCTAGTTCGCGAAGCCGTGAAGTACGCGATTGACTACAATGCGATTATCAATGGAATTATGAAGGGAGCAGCCATAGTCGGGCAGACCTTCATCCCCGTTGGCATCCCAGGGCACTTGGACGCGACTCCCTATCACAAGGATGTGGAGAAGGCAAAGGCACTCCTGGCTCAAGCGGGCTTCCCAGACGGGTTCACTACGCAGATCGTCTGCCAACCCACCTCCCCGCGCAGGGATATCGCTACACAGGTTCAGCAGGATCTGGCCGCTGTGGGGATCAAGGCGGATATTGTACAGCTCATATCGGCACAGATGTACACCCTCTACCGTGCCCAGAGTCACTACATGATTGTCGCTGGGTGGGGTGTTGATTACGGTCACGGTGACTCGCTGGTCAAGCCGTTCGCTCACTGCTGCTCCACCGGGCCAGACGCGCCGGTTCGCCAGCTTGCATGGCGAAACATGTACTCCAACTGTGCTCTGACCGCCTTGGTCGACAAGACGGAGACCGAGCTCGACGAGGCGAAGAAACTGGAGATGTACAAGCAGATTCAGCAGGTGATTCTCGATGACGGTCCCTACGCGATCCTGTACTACCCGTTGAACCAGTATGTGGCAAACGGCTCTGTCAAGGGCTTCGTTCCAATGAACAGCATAAGCTACATCAAATTTGACAGCGTGTACAAGGAATAGCGATTCTTCACATTTATCGGGTGACCGCCTCATCGTCGGATGAGGCGGTCGTGTTTCTCGCGGGGGAAGAGGAGAAATAGGTGATTTCGTATATCATACGCCGTCTTGTCTGGATGAGTTTCGTCATTTTCGGCGTGATGACGTTCACCTTCTTCATCGCGCGAGTCATACCGGCGGACCCAGTGGCAGCGGTGCTCCCGAGCAACGCGCCCGCCGAGGCAATCGAGAAGCTCCGAATGGAAATGGGACTTGATAAACCAATCTGGATACAGTACGGGATCTACATCAACGGGCTGCTCCACGGAAACCTCGGTACATCGATTCGCACTCGTCGACCGGTGTTGGAGGATCTGTTGCGCTACTTCCCGGCGACGGCAGAGTTGGCCGTCGCGGCCCTTATCATGGGCACGATCATCGGAATCTCCCTTGGCCTGCTCTCTGCGGTCAAGCAGGGAGGACTCATCGACCACTTTGGGAGGTTCTTCGCTATCTGGGGGCTCTCCATGCCTGCATTCTTCACAGGCCTGATGCTCATCATCCTTTTCAGTCATATACTACACTGGTTTCCACAGTTGGGAGAGATGCCGTCCTACTTGCGACGTCCCCCACAGGTGACGGGTTTCTTGATCATGGACACTATGATCGCGGGCAAGTGGTCGCTCGTTCTCACGGAACTGCGACACCTGGTCCTGCCTGCCTTTACACTCGGGTGGCTCTCCACAGCATCGATCGTGCGAATCACGCGATCTAGCATGCTGGAGGTTCTCCCTGAGGAATACATTAAGACCGCGAGGATGAAAGGGCTGCGAGAATCCACGGTCGTGCTAAAGCATGCTCTGAAGAACGCAATGCTGCCGACGGTCACAATTATCGGGCTGCGAGTGGCAAGCCTCTTGGAAGGGGCCGTATTGACGGAGACGGTCTTCTCTTGGCCCGGCATCGGGCGGTATGCGACATCGTCGTTTCTTGCGATTGATTTCTCAGCCGTTGTTGGGGTGACAATCTTTATTGCATTCCTTTACTCATTCGCTAATCTAGTTGTAGACTTGCTCTATGGATACTTAAACCCCAAGATCCGCTATACATAAGGACGACATTATGCTGGGAAGCATTACGTGGAAGGATTTCTCACGTCACATGGTGAAGAATCGACTCTCTCTTGTAGGGCTTGTTCTTATTTTCTCCTTATTGGTATTTGCTCTCCTTGGACCGTATGTTGCTCCTTATAATCCGCTAGCAACGGACCCAATCCATAAGTTGGAATCGCCCAGCAAGACACACCTTCTTGGTACAGACAATCTGGGTCGTGACATCCTCAGTAGGATCCTCTACGGGGCGCGCATCTCTGTAACGATTGCCGTAATCGTTCTGACAGTCTCCGGAGGCATCGGAATAGTCATCGGGATTGTCTCCGGGTACTTCGGCGGGGCAATCGACAACCTGCTAATGCGAATTACGGACCTCTTCCTTGCTTTTCCCCGCTTGATTCTGGCGATGGCGGTAGCCGCTGCGCTCGGGCGGGATCTGCATAATGTGGTGCTGGCCGTGGCATTCACGTCTTGGACCATTTTTGCCCGCCTTGCTCGCGGACAAGCGCTTGCCGCCAAAGAGCAGGAGTTCGTGGAGGCGGCGAGGGCGACCGGGGCGACCCGGCGACGGATCCTGTTCGTTCACGTTCTTCCCGTCTGTATCAGTCCGTTGATTATTCAAGGAACAATTGCGATGGGTGGAATCATCCTCACCGTGGCTGGGCTCGGGTTCATCGGCTTTGGCGCGCAGCCGCCGACCCCGGAGTGGGGGGTGATGGTCTCTGATGGCCGCAACTACCTGCCGACTGCCTGGTGGGCCTGTGTCTTCCCGGGATTGGCGATCATGTTCACCGTGCTCGGGTTCAATCTGTTTGGCGACGGAATAAGGGACATCCTCGATCCCCGGATGAGGGGGACCTGAGGTGCTCGGCGACCCGTTTGCCTACGAGCGTGGGACGCTTCACTGCGAGGGGGTGCCGCTCGCGGAGATTGCGGCGCGGTACGGGACGCCGTGCTTCGTCTACAGTCACGCCCGAATTGTCGGGAATCTCAGGGCCTACGACACCGCGTTTGCGGGGATCCCGCACCTCATCGCCTACTCGTTGAAGGCGAACCCCAACGGCGCCATCTTGCGGATCCTCGCTCGCGCCGGCTGCGGGGCGGACGTCGTCTCCGGAGGCGAGCTTGCCCGCGCGCTCGCTGCGGGGATCCCGCCGTCGGAGATCGTCTTCGCCGGGGTGGGGAAGCGGGAAGAGGAGATCACGCAGGCGCTCTTGGCGGGGATCCTGTTGCTCCACGTCGAGTCGCTCGCGGAGCTCGAGGCGGTGGCCCGGCTTGCGCGGGGGCTCGGCGTGACGGCGCGGATCGGGATCCGGGTCAACCCGGGGATCGGCGTGAAGACCCATCCCCACCTGCTGACCGGTGCAGCAGGAAGCAAGTTCGGGCTTCCCGCGCCGCAGGTGCTCGAGGCGTTCCGCCGCGCCCGCCAGCTTCCCGGCCTTGACCCGGTGGGGCTCCATGCGCATATCGGCTCGCAGATCGTCGAGGTCTCCCCCTATCGTGACGCCGTCGGTGTGCTCCTGGCGCTACGTCGGACCCTGGAAGGGGAGGGACTGTGCCTCCGGGAGATCGACCTTGGTGGGGGCCTGGGGATCTCGTACGCCGGCGAGCCAGTGCCCGGCCCGGCCGAGCTCCGCGGGGTCGTCTTGCCGCTGCTTAAGGGGTTCGACGGCCGGCTCATCCTCGAGCCGGGCCGTGCGATCGTCGGGGACGCGGGGGTCCTGCTTACGCGGGTCCTCTATCGCAAGCCCTCCTCACCGCGTGTGTTCCTCGTGGTCGACGCGGGGATGAACGACCTCCTGCGGCCGGCGCTCTACAGCGCGCGCCACCGGCTCTCCTGCGTGAGGGAGGGAGACGGCGCGGTCGAGCGGGTCGACGTCGTCGGACCGGTCTGTGAGAGCGCGGATGTCCTTGCGCGGGACTGGCTGGCACCGCGGCTCGAGGCAGGAGAACTGCTTGCGGCCCGGGACGTCGGGGCGTACGGGGCGTCCATGGGTTCCCGCTACAACAGCCGGCCGCTTGCTGCGGAGGTCCTGGTACGAAATGGAGAAGCGTTCCTGATCCGCCGGCGGGAGACCGTGGACAATCTCGTCGCCGGCGAGGAGATCCCTGGCTTCCTGCGCGACCCCGCAGCCGGCCCGCCGGCTAGTCCGGGTATCCCTGGGTGACCGGAATGCGTCGTCCCGTCCCGAACGCCTTTGCAGAGACCTTGATCACGAGTGGAAGCTGGCGGCGCTTGTACTCGCTCGCCCGGTAACGGAAGAGGACCTCTTCGACGAGGGGTTCGGGATGGCCGGCGGCGAGCAGGTCCTTGCGCCCGGCCCCCTCCTCGATCAGCGCCTGCAGGATCGGGTCGAGGACCGGGTAGGGCGGCAGGTCGTCCTCGTCCCGCTGCCCGGGTCGGAGCTCCGCGGTCGGTGCCTTCCCGGCGATCCGGGAGAGGATTGTCAGGTCGAGCGACCCGGCGAGCCGGTACACGGCGGTCTTGTACAGGTCGCCGATCGGCGCGAGCGCGCCCACGGTGTCTCCGTAGAGCGTGTTGTAGCCGACCGCGATCTCGGACTTGTTCGCCGTGGCGAGCACCAGCGCGCCACGCTGGTTGGCGAGCGTCATCAGGAGCGTGCCGCGCACGCGCGCCTGTAGGTTCTCCGCCGCGAGACCGGAGGGCGCCTGAGCGAACGCGGCGTGGCAGGCCGCGACGATCGTCCCGATCGGCATCTCCAGAAGCTGTATTCGAAGCATCGTCGCGAGCTCGCGGGCGTCGGCGCGGCTCTGCTGGGACGTGATCATGCTCGGCAGGAAGACGGCGGTGACGTGTTCCGGCCCGAGTGCCTCGACCGCCAGCGCGGCGACGAGCGCGGAGTCGATCCCTCCGGACAGGCCGATGAGGACCTCCGAGAACCGGTTCTTCCGCAGATAGTCCTTGATCCCGAGGACGATCGCCTGATGGATCGTCTCCGTCTCCTCCTCGATCGGTGCTGAAATCGGCCCGAGCGTCTCGGTGTCGACGACGAACAGCCCCTCGACGAACCGCGGCGCCTGGTAGAGCAGGTCGCCGTCCGGATCGATGATGAAGCTTCCTCCGTCGTAGACCAGGTCGTCCTGCCCGCCGACGCGGTTCACGTACACGAGGTGGATCCCGTTGTCCCGCGCTCGCCGTGTGCCGAGCTGGCGCCGGATCGCGGGCTTTCCGGCGAAGAACGGGGAGGCGGAGAGGTTGAACACCCACGACGCGCCGAGGCTCGCCTGGGCGTCGATCGCGCCGTCCTCGACCCACAGGTCCTCACAGACGTTCATCCCCAGGCCCATCCCCTGGAAGTCGAGGACCTGGGCGCCGTCGCCGGGGGTGAAGTACCGCTTGTCGTCGTAGACGTCGAAGGCGGGCAGCGCGAGCTTTCCCTCCTCCCCGACCCGCTCGCGGTCGACGAACAGAAACGCGCTGTTCAAGAGCTCCTGACCGGCGCCGTCGGACAGCGAGGACGGATCGGTCAGGTTCGCCGGACCGCGGGGCACGCGGGAGGAGACGGCCCCCAGGATGACCCCGATCCCACGGGAGGCGCGCTCGACCGCATCGAGCGCCCGGCCGATCCGATCGACGAACCCCCTGCGCCACAGGAGATCGAGCGGGGGATACCCGCAGAGGGAAAGCTCCGGAAAGACGACGAGGTCGCAGCCGGCGGCGCGGGCCTCCTCGATGCGGGAAAGCACGGTGTTCAGGTTCGCGTCGATGTCGCCGACGTGGGGGTTGATCTGAGCGAGTCCCAGGCGCATGACTGGATTATAAGCCGTGTGCTGTGGCGGTTCTACTTGCCTTGGGACCCGGTGGGGAAGACCGCGGTGCGAAGCGTCGCCACCTCCTCGGGACCGAGGCGGACGATCCCCCCTGGCTTCAGGGCTCCGAGCCGCACCGGGCCGATCCCCACCCGCCGCAGGCGGGACACCGAAAGGCCGAAGTGCGAAAAGAGGCGCC
Organism: uncultured Thermotogae bacterium; assembly: GCA_964495585.1. Taxonomy (GTDB): domain Bacteria; phylum Bipolaricaulota; class Bipolaricaulia; order UBA7950; family UBA9294; genus CAZBWD01. The sequence goes on along the minus strand of CAZBWD010000028.1, from coordinate 6,247 downwards.
TGATCTCGTGCTTCCTCCCCTCGGCGAGCGTGAGGATCACCCGCGGGGGACGGCCGACCACCCGGCCGGAGGTGGCACGGAGCGTTTCCCCGGAATCGACGATGCCCCGGCACATCCGCTCGAGCAGGGGGGCCATCTCGGGCAGCGGCGGCGCGACGAACACCTGGTACACCTTTTCCACCGCGTAGCGGGGGTGCGTGAGGCGGTTGACGAGCGCTCCGTCGTTCGTCAGGAGGACGAGCCCTTCAGCGTCCTGATCGAGCCGTCCCGCCCACGTGTAGCCGATGAACCCCTCGGCGCGCAGGATGCGGCCGAGGGTGTTTCCGGTGTGCGGGTCGTCGTGGCTGCACAGAACGCCCCTCGGCTTGTGGTACTTGTAGACCCGGTGCTCCGGCACGGCGAGGCAGATCGGATACCCGCGCAGCCGGACCGTGCGCCGGCGCGTCCCGTCGAACGCGAGGAACGGCTCACGGACCACCGTCCCGTCCACCTCGACCTCCCCGGCGGCGATCAGCGCCTGCGCCTTGCGCCGGGAGAGGCCGGTGTGCTCCGCGAGGAGCCGCCACAGCCTCGTCTTCTTGGCCTCCATGTGGATAGGCATAACCGGATCCCGCGGCCCGGTCAACCTACAAATCTCATCCACGACCGCCGTGCGGGGCGGGCTTTCATTTCTGACGCTGTTCCTGCATAATCACGCTCATGCACCTCCTGATCGAAGAGATCCCGCTCGGGGACCACAGGCTACGGGAGTTCGTGACCGTGCCCTGGCGGATCCATCACGGCGATCCCCACTGGACCCCGCCGCTCCGTGCCGATCTGCTCGGGAGCCGGCTTCTCGGCTTCAAGGGGCTCTTGACCCCCTCTCACCCGTACCACCGGGAGGCGAAGGTGACGCACTTCATCGCCCGCGACGGCAGACGCCTGCTCGGACGGGTCTCGGCGGCGGTCAACCGTCGGTTCAACACGTACTACGATGCTCAGGTCGGGTTCTTCGGTTTCTTTGAAACGGTAGACGACTTCGCTGTGGCGCGGGCGCTCCTCGACCACGCGTGCCGGTGGCTGACGCAGCAGGGGATGACGAGCATGCGGGGGCCGGGTGGGTACTCCACGGCCACGCACGAGCCGCATCAAGGGGTGCTCATCGACGGGTTCGACCACCCCCCGACGATGGAGCTGACGCACAACCCGCCCTACTACGGCGAACTCCTCGAACGCTACGGCTTGCACAAGGTGAAGGACTATCACGCCTACTGGATCGACGTCTCCAACGACCCGAATGTGTGGCTTGTCGGGCTGGCGAAGAACGTTCGCGCCCGCCGGAGCATCACGACGCGCGCCATCGACCTGTCCCGCCCGCGGGAGGAGGTGGACCGGATCGTCACCATCTACAACGAGGCGTGGTCCAAGAACTGGGGTTTCCTTCCCCTCATCGATGCGGAGGCTGCGGCGATGGCGGACAGCTTGAAGATCGTCGCCGACCCCGGCCTGATCCGATTCGCCTACATGCGCGATCGGCTCGCCGCGGTCCTCGGTGCGCTACCCGATCCCAATGTCCCGTTCCGACCCCGGTGGAACCGGCTGGCCGACACGGACCTCGCGCGCGTGGCGCGGCTGCTTGCGACCCGGCGGCGCATCCCGCGGGTGCGGCTGATGTTCTTCGGGATCCGCCCGCGGTTCCGCGGGCTGGGGATCGACGCCATCCTCTACCAGGAGGTCCTCGCCCACGCCCTGAGGCGGGGGTACCGCGGCTGTGAGCCGTCCCTCCTGCTCGAGGACAACGACCTCGTCCTGCGCGCTGCCGAGTCGATGGGTGGACACCGCTACAAGACCTGGCGGATCTACGAGATGCCGCTTGCGTGAGGCTCCGCCTCACAGGCATCCCCCTCCGGGAGTATGATCCGCTCCCCCTTCAGGTAGGTGAGGAAGCGCTGGAAGGTAGCGTGGAGCAGCGGATCACGCAGCGCCAAGCCGCCCGGCTCCTCGTGGTAGGCGAGGACCGACAGGGTGCCGGTCGCCCGGTCGTAGCGACCATCGAACCGTCCGACGAACCGCCCGTCCCAGAGGACCGGCAGGACGTAGTATCCGTGCCGGCGCCGGTCCGCTGGCTTGTAGACCTCCCACGTGTAGTCGAAGCCCCACAGCCTGGAGAGTGCCGTTCGCGCCCAGAGGAGCGGGTCGAGCGGAGCGATGAACCGGGGGACGGTGAGTGGCCGAGCCTGTCGCGCCCGTTTGAGGCCCGCCTCCGCATCTGCCGCGGCGTAGAAGGGCGTCTTGATCCCCGCGACCTCGACGAGGGAAAGCTCCCCGGCCGCCACGAGCCGCTCGGGCAGGCCTTCCTTGCGCGCCTGCCGCAGGAACGCCCAGGCCTCCGCGTCTCCCCGTGCCGGGAGCAGTCCGGTCATCCGAACGCGCCGCAGCAGCAAGTGGCGCCGGAACCGCGCGAGCGTCGGGGGTGGCACGCTGCACAGCGCCTTGGGAATGACCTGTTCCGTGCGGTGAAGTAGCGGCGGTACCCCGTGCGGTACGCGACCGTCAGCACGCCTCGGTTCCACAGGGATTCCAGGGCGCCGTTCGATGCGGTGGTCGACTTCCAGGCCCTGTGGGCCGCCTGGCCAACGGAAAGCTGCTTCAGCTCATGGCTCGAGAGCGGACCATGCTCAGTGATGGCCTGGAGGACGCGCGCGATCACCCCGGGATGTTCCTTTTCCAGACGCGCCTCGCGCCGCTGCTCCCACGGCTCCCCACCGGCGCACATCAGCGTGGAGAACCAGGGGAACTCCTCGATGGTGATCGCGCACAACACCTTGTCCCAGTACTCGAACCCCAGACGTTCCCCGTGGATCAGGTCGAGCGTCTCCCCGGGGTGGGTCCTGTCGACACGGGCCTGGACGACCAGGTCGTGGTTGCGTCCGAGCACCGGGAGCGGATCGAGCTGGATCCCGCCCAGGTCGCGGAAACAAGCCCGAATCCCCGGCTTTCCCGGTTCGTATGCGGTGTGTAACCCCACAGCGAACAGCTGGTAGAACCGCGCCTCTTCGATCGACCAGTGAATCGGCAAGCTTCCGTCCTTCAAAGCGGGGATGCGACAGTCTATCCCAGGACGAAGGCCGGTGTCACCCGTGCGCCGGACCGAGAAAGACGAGGGCCCAGCACGTGGCCGGACCCTCGAAGCGCGGGGATGGATCGGTCAGTCGCCGCTTCCGATGTGGATGCGGATCGTGAAGTGCCACTTGCCGTCTGGTCCGCAGTACCAGTACCATCCGCTTCCGCTTAGCGGCGCTCCGAAGCCCCATGATCCGTTGTGCCAGATCCAACCGCCGGGGAACCAGCCGGTGGGGGGAGGACACGCGGTGCACGGCGGCGAGGGCTGGATGGTGTAGGGCGTGGGGTAGCCTGCCGGCGGTGTGTAGCCGTATCCGCCTGCGACGATCGTGAACGAGGTCCACGCGGTCGCATAGGTCGGGACCGGGGTGATTCCCATGATCTGTCCCTTGATCCTCTCGGGCGTCGCCTGGGGGTACGGTTCGGTGTACGCGCCCGGCGCGAGGTGGAGCGGGGTCGGGCTGGCGATGATCTGCAGCCGCTCGACGCCGGTGGGCGGGCTGATCACGAACCGGTAGGCCGCGTCCGGGAGGACATGGGTGCCCGCGCCGACGTAGTTGTTCTGCGAATACGCGTTCGGGAAGACCAGGCGGGTCACGCCGTCCGGCTGCAGGTCGTAGAGATAGATGTACGCCGGTTGGTTCACCGTGAAGTAGATCCGTGCGGTCTCACCGAGGACATAGGTCGACTTGTCGGTCCACACGTTCACACTCAGCGATCCAGGGCTCGGGGAGGGAACGATCCCCAGCGGGCTCGGCTGCCCTTGCGCGGCTACCAGCACTGAGGCTCCCAACACGACGAGGAGGAGAAGGATCGGGATTGAGCGCAGTCGAATCTTCATCTCTCATCACCTCGCAGGAGATACACCCCGCCAGGGACCCGGTTTCAGGGAGGTGCGGTCCGTCCGCCGGCGGCAGGCTGGTGGGGACTTGCGCGGCCTGCGGGACCGCGGTACGGTGGGCGCGCCATGAAAGTCGTCGGCCTGGCCGGTAGACCGGGGTGTGGGAAGAGCACGGTCGCGCGTGAGCTCGCCAAGCAAGAGGGGGTTGTGTGGATCGACCTCGACCGGCTCGCCTGGGAGACCTACCGTCCGCGCACCCCCACCTACTGGCAGCTGCTTGCGCGCTACGGGATGGGGATCGTGAAGCCGGACGGCACGATCGATCGGGCCCGTCTCGGGCGGATCGTCTTCTCCGATTTCAAGGCGCTTGACGACCTCAACGCGATCATCCACCCGGCGGTGACACGGCGGCTCCGAGAACGGGTTTCTGAGGAGAGAGAGCGGGGCACGCAGACCCTCCTCGTGGAGGGGGTACTGCTCGCCACCTCCCCGCACGTCGACCGGTCGTTGTTCGACGCGATCCTGTGGCTCGACGCCGGGGTGGACGTCCGCGCATCGCGGCTCCAGAAGGTGGGGCGCGGCGATCAGATCGACCGGCCGGCCCCGCTTCCCGGTGAGAGGGATGCCGTGCGGGTCGACGCCTCGGGATCGCTCGCGGAGACGGTCGAACAGGTCCGCCGAATCCTTTCCTCCCTTCGCGGGGACTGACGCGCCGTTTGCCCCTGAGCACCGGACGCGCTAGGCTCCCCCCTACGTGATCCACTCGAAGGAGGTCCTGTGATGTGGAAGGAGTTCCGTGACTTCATCGCGAAGGGGAACTTGATCGACATCGCGGTTGCGTTCATCATGGGCGCCGCGTTCGGCGCGCTGGTCGGGTCGTTCATCGACGACATCGTGATGCCGCTGGTCGGAAAGCTCATCGGAAACGTGGACTTCGCTGGCCTGTACGTCAACCTTTCCGGTCGGGGCTATGCCTCTGCCGCGGCGGCACGGGAGGCGGGCGCGGCTGCCGTCTACTACGGGACGTTTGTGAACACGCTCGTCAGCTTCCTGCTTGTCGCGTTTTTCATGTTCCTGCTCGTGAAGGCGGCGATGAAGGCCCGCCGGCCGAAGGTCGCGCCGACGACGAAGCCCTGCCCGTTCTGCGCGACGCGAATACCGATTGCGGCGAGCCGTTGCCCGAACTGCACCTCGGAGCTTCCTGCCGGGTCATAGAGGACGTCCCCCGCTTCGACCGGTCGAGCTGGGGACAAGGAAAGAGAGCAGGTATGATCGACCAAAGGAGGGATCCATGAGCAAACTGATCGCCTACTGTGGCCTGGTGTGTAGCGACTGTCCGGCGTACCAGGCTACGCAGAGCGGAGACGACGAGGCGCTCGCGAAGGTCGCCGCGCAGTGGAGTGTGGAGTTCAAGGAGGAGATCCGCCCCGAGGCCTGCCTGTGCGACGGCTGCCCCTCGACCAGCGGTCGGCTGGTCGGCTACGCGACGCAGTGCAAGATCAGGGCTTGCGCGATCGGTCGGAAGGTCAAGAACTGCGCCCACTGCGCCGACTACGCGTGTGAGGAGCTGAGGAAGTTCTTCGAAACGGCCCCGAACGCCAGAGCGACCCTGGAGGGGGTCAGGCGGGCCCTGTGAGGTGACCGGAGGACGATGGCGCCCGCGGAGAGGCTTGCCCTGCTTGGGGCGTGCGGTCTGTACTGTGGCTTGTGCCCCCGCCACCAGTCGACCGCGCGCAGCCGGTGCCCCGGCTGTCGGGAAGGACCGATGCGGGCCTACTGCAGCGTCTTCCGCTGTGTGGGCAAACGGGGGGCTGACACCTGTGCTGACTGCCCGAAGGTTCCCTGCGGCCGGCTGCGTCGGGCACTCAAACTCGATAAGGGCCTGGACAGCTTCGTCAGCCACCGTCCGATCCTCGACAACCTCGCCCTGCTCAAGACCGACGGGCTCATCGCGTTCCTGGAGGAGCAGGAGGAGCGCAGGCGCCTGGCGGAGCGGCTGATCGCTCACTACGACGCCGGGCGGTCGAAGACCCTCTACTGCACGGCCTGTGCGCTGTTGCCGTGTCGGACGGTCGAGCGGGCGATCGCGCAGGTGGAGAAGGAGCGTTCGCGCGGTACGGTCGATCCGGGCGACCTCAAGGCGGCGGCCCGGCGGATGCGCTCGCTCCTCGAGGCGGCGGCCGCCGATCTGGGAACCGATCTGCGGCTGCGCAGGAGCCGGCGTTAGCCCGGCGCGTGCGCGGTTTTTCGGCTCCTCGCTGTTTCATGTGGGTAAGGCGAAGTCGAGCTTGCCGGCCAGCAAGT
>CAZBWD010000027.1:0-14653 GCA_964495585.1 uncultured Thermotogae bacterium | reverse complement strand
CTGACATTTTCCCTTGACCGTTAGCTACTGACGGAATCGTATGTCAACGACAGGCCCGCACGAGCAAAGAGAGGCCAAGCGAGATGCCACAGGCGATCGTCGGCGTGCCGAGCCACCCGAACAGGACCCGGTTCAACACCCGGACGTCGATCGTTCGGACTCCCTTCGCCAGGCCGATTCCGACCACCGCACCGACCACGGCCTGCGACGCGGAGACCGGAACACCGAGCAGCGCGTACACGTAGAGGGTGATCGCCTCCCCGAGGACGACGACGAGCGCAGCGAACGGGTTCAACGAGACGATGGCGCTTCCCACCGTGCGGATCACCCGATGGCTGAAGGTGAGGATCCCCAGGGCGAGCGCGGCCGAGCCGACGAGCGCGGCGGGAAGCGGAGCGATCAGCCCCGCCTTGACGAACACCCCTGTAATGTTCGCCACGTTGTTCGCCCCGTAGGAGTACGCGGCGTAGGCGGTGACGAGGATCAACCCGAACCGCACGATCCGCTCCCGCGTGGACAGACGCCCGAGGAGCGTCTGCGGGTGAAGCGAGATGAGCCGGTAGGGGACGTAGGCCGCGATCAGCCCGCCCAGCGGGGTGAGGACCCAGGAGAGGAAGATCTTGACAAGCGGCTCGAGGTGCACCCCGCCGGTGAGCAGCGTCCCGCCGATGATCGCCCCGACGACCGCCTGCGTCCCGGAGACCGGAAGCCCGAGGAGAGTCATCCCGGTGACCGTGATCCCCGCCGCGACCATCACCGCAAAGCTCGTAAAAAGGGTCTGATCGCCGATCGCCCCGTAGGTCGAGAAGCCGCGGCTCCCGACCATCACCGCCCCCAGGATGAGGAACCCGGAGGCCAGGCCGGCCGCGGTCCAGAAGCGCAGGGCGAGGGTCTCCACGGCCGGGCCGAGCAGGTTGGCGGCATCGTTCGCTCCCTGCGCCCATCCCATGAAGACTCCCGCGATCAACGTCCACATCTCTCCCCCGTCGAAACCCGAGCCGGTTAGCCGCAACTATAGCCTATAGCTAGGGCTAGTGAAACCAAACGCGGGGCAGAAGCGGTGTGATCCATCGACGGAGTCACTCCACGGGAGGCTCCTACGCCCCCTTGTGAGCGCTGAACCCACACACCGCAACGACGGGAAGACCGCAAGCACCGCCACCTGCAGCGCTGGTCAACGCAGGGCGCTCATCCCGTTCGCCCCACGCCCGAGCGGCCGCTTGCACCACGTTACCGGACACCCCGCGCGAGCAGCGAAAATCCAACGCTGATCCCCCAGGCGATCGCCGGCGTGCCGAGCCACCCGAACGTGACCCGCAGCACCACCCGGCCATCGATCGTCCGCACCCCTTTCACCACGCCGATTCCGATGATCGCCCCGTAGATCGAGAAGCCGCGGCCGCCGACCATTCCCGCACCGAGGACGACGAAGACCGAGACCAGACAGGCGGCCGTCCGGAAGCGGAGCGCCTGGGCTTCCACGGCCGGGCCGAACAGGCTCGCCGCACCCTTCGAGCCCTGCGCTCAACCCATGAAGACCGCGGCGAAGAGTGTCCCTCCTCGAGCGGTGCGTAGCTTAGTGGTGTTTATAGTCCATGGTCACCACACGAGGAATCAAGCAGAAAAACCGCCTCTGACAGCGGGTATAATCGGCAAGAGATCAGCGCAGGGGGAGAATCGTGCTTGCGTACGTAGGGCGACGGCTCATCGGGTTCGGGATCACGCTTTTGCTTGTCTCCATCGCCGTCTTCATCGTGTTGAGCGTCATTCCCGGCGACCCCGCACAGATCGTCTTGGGCATGGAGGCGAGCCCGGCGGCGTACCAAGCGATGCGCGTCCGCTTGGGCCTCGACCGCCCGCCGCTCACCCGCTACCTTGACTGGCTGGCCGGCGCGCTGCACGGCGACCTCGGGACTTCGCTGGCCCACGACCTGCCGGTCTCCTCACAGATCGCCTCAGGATTGACCGTGACCCTGCCGCTCACCGGGACGGCGATCGTCCTCGCGCTCATCCTCGCCGTGCCGCTCGGCGCGTTCACCGCGGCGCACCACCACCGGTTCATCGACTACGCCGGACGACTCCTGATCCAGGCGGGGATGATCCTGCCCGAGTTCCTCCTCGGGCTTCTCCTGATCCTCCTGTTCGCGGTCGAGCTCCACTGGCTCCCGGCCGGCGGATTCCCCGGCTGGAAGGCGGCGGGCAAGGCGACCGCGGCCCTTCTGCTTCCCGCCGTCGCGCTTGGCCTGCCCCGCGCCGCGGTCCTCGCCCGCATGGCCCGCGCCACGTTCCTCGAGGTCCTCGACGAGGGCTACGTCACGACGGCTCGAGGCAAGGGGCTTCCCAACTGGAAGGTCCTCTTCAAGCACGCGATGCGCAACACCCTGGCCGCGCTGGTGACCGTTTCGGGTCTGCTCATCGCCCAGCTGATCGCAGGCAGCATCATCATCGAGAACGTCTTCGCGCTGCGGGGGGTCGGACGCCTCGCCTTCCAGGCGATCGAGGCGCGCGACCTGCCGCTCGTCCAGGGGACGGTGGTCGCCGTGGCGCTCCTGATCGCGCTCGTCAACCTCCTGGTCGACCTGACCTACGGGGTGCTCGACCCGCGGGTGAGGTACGAATGAGGCCGGTGCACGGCGGCCGCCCGATTGACCTCACCGTCGGGGGAGGGATCATCGCCGGCCTCCTTCTGCTCGCGGTGATCGGCCTCTTCTACACCCCGTACCCGCCGGCCCGGCAGGACATCGCGCTGCGGCTGGCCCCCCCTTCTTTCTCCCATCCCTTGGGCACCGACGCCCTGGGGCGGGACACCCTGAGTCGGATCATGGAGGGGGCACGCAACTCACTTCTGGTCGCGATTATCGCCGTGGGGATCGGCGCGATTCTCGGGATCGCCGTCGGGCTGGCCTCCAGCCTGTCCAACCTGTGGGTGGACGAGATCCTGATGCGGAGCGTCGACTTCGCGATGGGCTTCCCGATCGTGCTCTTGGCGATCCTGATCGCCGCGATCCTCGGCAAGGGGATGCAGAACAGCCTGATCGCGATCGGCGTGGCGAACGTACCGGTCTTCGCCCGGCTGGTCCGCGGGAACCTCCTCTCGCTTCGCGAGCGGGAGTTCGTCACCGCGGCGCGGGCGAGCGGGGCCGGCACGGGGCGGATCCTGCTCGTCCACCTGTTGCCGAACCTCCTCTCCCCGTTGGTCGTCCAGGGGACGGTCAGCCTGGGGGCGGCGATCCTCGCCGACGCCGGCCTGAGCTACCTCGGTCTAGGGGTCCAGCCGCCCTACGCCTCGTGGGGTCGGATGATCTACGACGCCCGGCCGTTCCTCTTCCTGAAGGAGGGCGGCTGGCTCCTGGCGTTCCCCGGAGGGGCGATCGCCCTGGCGATCCTCGGGTTCAACCTGCTCGGCGACGGGCTGCGCGACCGCCTCGATCCGCACCAGGCCTCCCCCCTCAGGAGGAGGCCCAGGAGACCCCGGTCACGTCGATCACGTAGATCGGGTCGAGGTGAAAGCCGGTGATCCCCTTCTTCATGATGAAGATCTGATACGGATCCTGGATGAAGTAGTTGACGACGTCCTGGGCGATGATCGTCTGCGCCTGCGCGTAGATCGTCTTGCGCTTCGCCTCGTCGAGGGTCGTGCGCCCCTCCGCGAGCAGCGCGTCCAGGGTCGGGTTGTCGTAGCCGCGACGGAAGTAGTAGTCCTTGCTGTCTGCCCCGTAGCTTGCGAGCATCGCTCCCGGATCGAGCTTCCCGACGTGGCCGATCACCGTCAGGTCGTAGTCGGCCTGCGTGTAGACCTGATCGAGCCACTGTCCCCAATCCACGAGGTTGATCTTGAGGTCGATGCCGACGCGGGAGAGCTGATCGGCGATGATCTGTCCGGTGCGCACGTGGATCTCGTAGTTCTGGGGAAGGGTGAGGGCCGCGGAGAACCCGTGCGGATACCCGGCCTGGGCAAGGAGATCGCGCGCCTTGGCGGGGTCGTACGGGAAGAGGCCGGTCAGGTCGACGTAGTCCGGGCTCGCCGGGGTGAGCGCCGAGCCGATCGGGGCGCCCATCCCGAACATCGATCCCTGGATGATCGCCTGGCGGTCCAGGGCGTAGGCGATCGCCTGGCGGACCCTCACGTCGGAAAACGGGGCGCGGGCGTTGTTGATCGCGAGGATCTGCACGAGGTTCTGCGGCCCGGCGAGGATCTGGTAGTCGGGGTTGTCCTTGACCGACAGCGCGATCTCCGCGGGCACGCGGGCGATCATGTCCACGTCGCCGGCGAGCAGCGCCGCGAGCTGGGAGGCCGGGTCCGGGATGAAGCGGAAGGTCACCTCGTCGAGGAACGGCACGCCCGGCCGGTAGTAGTCGGCGAACCGCTCCAGGGTGATGTGATCCCCGTGCTGCCACGCGACGAAGCGGAACGGCCCGGTCCCGTCGGGGTGCTGGGCCAGGTCGGCGGGAAGGTCAGCCGGCAGGATGACGGAGTCACCGAGCGCGAGCAGGGACAGGAACTCCGCATCGACCTGCGTCATGCGGAAGACGACGGTGTAGGGATCCGGTGTCTCGATCGCCGCGATCTCCGAGTAGTATTCGGGATGGGGATGGGGGATCTTCGGGTCCATGTCGTGCTTGAACGTGGCGCTGACGTCGGCCGAGGTGAACGGGTGACCGTCGTGGAACAGGACCCCGTGTCGCAGGTGGAAGGTATAGGTCAACCCGTCTTTGGAGACCTCATACGACTCGGCAAGCGCGGGCTCGAGCGTCCCCTGCGGAGTGGCGGAAAGCAGCCCCTCATAGACGTTGTGGTTGAGGATCTGATCGATCGACGCCGAGGCGTTCGTCGTCGGGTCGAGGACCGGCGGCTCATCGGGAACCGCGATGATAAGCGTTCGCGCCGCAAGGCCGGTCATCCCCACCCAGACAAGGAGCAGACCAACGCAGGCGATGAGGGCCAGGCTCCGTCGCGTCATGCAGTACCTCCGTGAACCTCGTGATGGGAGGGATTGTCAACCGATCGGCTTCCGGCCGCAAGCTCGCCCGTGCCGACCGGTCCGCTATAATCGATCGAACACCAGTGAGGGGGGGTAAGATGGCGAAATACAGCATCGCTTGGCTTCCCGGTGACGGGGTGGGGCGGGACGTGCTCGCTGCGGCACGGCGTCTCCTCGACCGGGTGGGGCTCGACGCGGAGTACCGCGAGGGAGACATCGGCTGGGAGTTCTGGAAGAAGGAGGGAAATCCGCTCCCCAAAAGGACGATCGACCTTCTGAAGTCGACGGACGCCTGCCTGTTCGGGGCGATCACCTCCAAGCCGAAGGAGGAGGCAGCGGCCGAGCTCGCAGCGGCGCTCCAGGGCAAGGGGTACGTCTACTCCAGCCCGATCGTGGGCCTGCGACAGCTGTTCAACCTGCACACCAACCTGCGGCCGTGCAAGGCCTACCCCGGGAACCCGCTCAACCTGCGCGACGATATCGACCTCGTCGTCTTCCGGGAGAACACCGAGGGCCTGTACGCGGGGGTCGAGTTCCACCCGGTTCCAGCGGTGGTCCGCCAGGCGCTGGAGACCCACCCCAAGATGAAGCGGTTCTCAGGGGTCTCGAACGACGACATGGCGATCTCGACGCGGATCTTCACCCGCGTGGCCTGCCAGACGATCGTGCGCGGCGCCTTCGACTACGCCAAGGCGCACGGCTACCCCTCGGTCACCGTCGTGGAGAAGCCGAACGTCATCCGCGAGACTTCCGGGCTGATGGTGCGCGAGGCGCGCAAGATCGCCGCCGGCTACCCGGGAATCGAGCTGCGGGAAACGAACGTCGACGCGATGTGCATGTGGCTCGTCAAGAACCCCCAGGACTACGCGGTGCTCGTCTCGTCGAACATGTTCGGGGACATCCTCTCCGACCTCGCGGCCCAGCTCGTCGGCGGGCTCGGGTTCGCCGCCGCCGGGAACATCGGCGACGGCTATGCGGTCTTCGAGCCGACGCACGGCTCAGCACCGAAGTACGCTGGCCAGAACAAGGTGAACCCGATCGCCACCCTGCACGCCGCCGGGATGATGCTCGACTACCTGGGCGAGCCGGACAAGGCGCAGGCCGTGGAACGGGCGATCGCGGCGGTGATCCGCGAGGGGCGGGTCCGCACCTACGACATGGGCGGCGCCGCGACGACGAGCCAGATGGCCGAGGCGGTCATCAACGCCATCTCCTAAAAGGAGGCACGGATGGAATCGATCACCCGCACCCTGGCGAAGTTCGCCCGCTCCCTCACCTACGAGGCGATCCCGCAACCGGCGCGCAACGAGGCCAAGCGGTTCCTGCTCGACAGCATCGGCTGCGCCCTCGCCGCGCTCGACCTCCCGGACATGCGCGCCGCGCACCGCTACATCGAGGGACTGGGCGGGATGCCGCAGGCCACAGTCATCGGGTACGGCACGAAGACCAACCTGCCGAACGCCACGCTCATGAACGCGCTTCTCGTCCGCGCGATGGACTACAACGACATCTACTGGCGGAACGACCCGTCCCACCCCTCTGACCTCCTCCCCGCCGCCCTCGCTCCGGCCGAGCTGCACCACATGAGCGGGAAGGACCTGATCGTGGGGATGGTGATCGCCTACGAGATCGAGCTGCGACTGTGCAACGCCGCCCAGCCCGGGGTGCGGGAGGTCGGCTGGCACCACGCCAGCCTCACCCAGTTCGCCAGCCCGTTCGTCGCCGGACGGATGCTCGGGCTCTCCGAGGAAGAGATGGTCGCCGCGGCGGGGATCAGCGGATCGAGCCACTTCACCCTCGGCGGGGTCGTCGCCGGGCACCTGACGAACATGAAGAACACCGCCGACCCGATGGCGAGCGAGGCAGGGGTGCGCGCGGCGCTGCTCGCCGCCACCAGCTATACCGGCCCGACAGAGCTGTTCGAAGGGAAGGAGGGGGTCTTCGAGGTCATCAAAAACGTCTCTTGGGATCGGCGGGCGATCCTCTCCGGTCTGGGAAAGGAGTTCGTCATCACCGAGTGCGGGACCAAGGCATTCCCCACCGAGGCGCTCACCCACCAGCCGATCACCGCGACCCTCGAAGCGATGGCGGAAGCCGCGATCGACCCCCACGACGTCGCCGAGGTCCTCGTCAAGACGACGACCCGCGGGGCGGACATCCTCTCCGATCCGAGCAAGTACCGGCCGACGACCAAGGAGACCGCCGACCACTCCCTCCCCTACTGCATCGCCGTGGCGATCGCCAAGGGGAACGTCCTGCCTTCCGACTTCACGGACGAGGCGCTCAAGGACCCGCTCGTCTGGGAGCTCCTCCCGAGAATCAAGGTCGCAGCCGACCCGCAGATCGACGCCCTCTTCCCGAAGGTCAAGCGCGCGGTCGTCCGCATCACGACAAAGGACGGCACGACCTACACGAAGGAGGAAGACCACGCCAAGGGGCAGCCGGAGCGCCCGCTCACGGACGGGGAGCTCGTCGACAAGTTCCGCGCCAACGCCAAGGCCGTACTCTCCGAGGCCCGCCTCGCCCGAGCCGTCGAGGCAACCTTCCACCTCGAGGAGATCAAAGACATCCGCGACTACGTCACCCTCTTGGTCCGCGACCGCCGGGCCGGGTGAGCGTGACGCGGGCCGCAAGGGCGGAGGAGGTCGGGAGCCCCACGCCCGGGCTCGCCGCGGTCCGGCAGGCGCTGCTTGCCTGGCACGCGCGGGCCCGCCGCGACCTGCCGTGGCGGCGCAGCAGTGATCCCTACGCGATCTGGGTCGCCGAGGTGATGCTCCAGCAGACGCAGGTGAGGACGGTCATCTCCTACTACACGCGGTTCCTCGCCCGCTTCCCGGACCTCCGAAGCCTCGCGGCCGCCCCGATCGACGCGGTACTCAAGGCCTGGGAGGGGCTCGGGTACTACGCGCGCGCCCGCAACCTGCACCGCGCGGCCAGGGAGGTCCTCCGCGCCCACGGCGGGAGCCTTCCCGCAGACCGGGTGAGCCTCGAGCGGCTCCCGGGGATCGGGCCCTACACCGCCGGGGCGATCGCGAGCATCGCCTTCGGCGCGGACGAGCCGGTGCTCGACGGTAACGCGACGCGCGTCCTGTGCCGCGCCTTCGGGATCGAGGAGGATCCGCGCAAAGCGCCTGCGAAAGACCGCCTGTGGGAGCTCGCACGCGCGCTGCTTCCAACCGGGGAGGCCGGCCGGTTCAACGAGGCGCTGATGGACCTCGGGGCAACCGTCTGCACGCCGCGGGCGCCGCACTGTACCGGCTGCCCGCTGCGCGCGCGGTGTACAGCGCAGAGGGAAGCACGTCAGGAGGCGCTTCCGGCCCGGTCACCGCGCCGGCCGATCCCCCACCACGACGTCGTCGCCGGCCTCGTCTGGGACCGGCCCCGCTCGCCGGAGGCGCACCTTCTCGTCACCAAGCGCCGGCCCGAGGACATGCTCGGCGGGCTGTGGGAGTTCCCCGGCGGGAAGGTGAAGCCGGGCGAGACCCTGGCGCAGGCGCTCGCCCGGGAACTCGACGAGGAGCTCGCGATCAAGGTGGCCGTGGGCGAGCCGTTCATGACCGTGAAGCACGCCTATACGCACTTCCGCATCACGCTGCACGCGCTGCACTGCCAACACGTCGGCGGCACGCCCCAGGCGATCGGCTGCGCGGCCTGGCGGTTCGTCCATCCCCGTGACCTCGACCGCTACGCGTTCCCGGCCGCCGACCGCCGGCTGATCGACGCGCTGCGTGCGACCCGATCCTAGGGTGCGAGTCTGCCACTGCACGTCCTCGGCAGTCCATCGAAGCGCGATCGCCAACGGTGTGTGTCGCAAATCCGCACACCAGGGCCGGCCTCGGTCATGAAAGAGGCCGAGCAGCCCCTGTCACGCGACGAGGGATGACCCAGGCGCAGACCCACCTGTCCACCGCCGTGTGGGATCCCTCCACCAGTTCCGAGACGCCTCTTCCGCGCATCCCCCGGGCCAGCTTTGCCGGAGGCGACGGACCCGCGGGATGGACGCACCGCTTCCAGCGAGGTCTCCGGCTCACGCCGCAATGCGCTGTCCCCGGCGCTTTCTGTTCTCTGCTTTCCATCCCTCAACCGAGTTCCCGAGCGATGATTCCTCGTTTGAATTTGCGTCAAGGGCGCCGCTTCCTTTCCCCTCTCAACGGACTGTAACGGAGTGCCTTGCTAGTGAGGTAATGACATTGCTTGACTTTATAGGTTGTGCCTATTATCATTTGGTTCTCTCTACTAGATCGTCGGCGATGGCGAACGACCCGGCGCTTGCCGGATCGTTCAAGGGTTCGGCTCCTCACGGGGAGAGAGGCATCTCAAGCGACA
Organism: uncultured Thermotogae bacterium; assembly: GCA_964495585.1. Taxonomy (GTDB): domain Bacteria; phylum Bipolaricaulota; class Bipolaricaulia; order UBA7950; family UBA9294; genus CAZBWD01. Next base: position 5,345 of record CAZBWD010000027.1, on the reverse strand, counting down.
AGAGGGTCCTACCTGTGCAGTTTGATCGCCGCATCCGTCTACCAGCGATCAGCTGACAAGACGTCCCCTTTCTCCCCGCGCAAGAGCGCATACAGTGAAAGGCTTGGGAGAAGACGCGTTTGGGTAACGGTACGTCCAAGCGAAGCAGAAGAGCAGTTCCGGTGAGACGTACAAGGAGGATGCAATGCTGAAGAGAAAGGAGGATGCAATGCTGAAGAGACTGGTATTGGCGATCGCCGTGCTGGGCATGTGCGCACTGCCCGCATTCACACAACAGATACCCAAGGACACGCTGGTCGTCGGAGTCGACACGGGAATCATCGTCGACCTGGAGCCGGCCCGCGCCTACGAGGACATTACGAACCTAGTCATCTACCAGATCTACGATAACCTGGTGAACTTCCAAGATAACTTCGCTGTCATCAGACCCGATCTGGCCGAAAGCTGGGAAGCCTCTGCTGACGGCTTGACTTGGACGTTCCATCTTCGCAAGGGGGTGAAGTTCCACAGCGGGAACGAGGTAACCGCCGACGCGGTCGTCTACTCGTTCACCCGAGCACTCGCCCTCAACTTCGCCCCGATATGGATCCTCAGTCAGTACATTCCCAAGGCGGATGACATAAAGAAGATCGACAAGTACACGGTCGCGATCACCACGAAGGTTCCTCTCTCCGAAGGTCTCATGGGAGCGATCCTGGGCGTCCAGGGGATAGGCGCGGTCATCGACCCCTCGGTTGTGGCAGCACACAAAACAGCCGACGATCCGTGGGCAAACAAGTGGCTGCAGTTCCACGACGCGGGATCGGGGCCGTACGAACTGACGCAATGGTCGCCGAACGACCGCGTCGTGATGACGCGGTTCGATGACTATTGGGCAGGGCCCGCGAAGACGAAGAACCTTATCTTCCTCGATATTCCTGAACGGGCGCAGCAGCGGCTGGCGCTCGAGAGCGGAACAATAGATATTGCCCTGAACCTGCTGCCGGAAGCGATCACCGAGTTGAAAAAGGAAGCCGGTTTCACCGTTTACGAAATTCCGGCATGGGGTATCGACTACCTGGCGATGAACGCCGGCAAGAAACCGTTCGACAATCCCCTGGTCCGAAAGGCCATCAAGTACGCTATTAACTACGACGCGATCGTCAACGGGATCATGAAGGGCGCAGCCGTGGTCGGGCAAACGTTTATACCAGTGGGAATCCCCGGTCATCTGGACGCGACGCCATACCACCATGATGTGGAGAAGGCGAAAGAACTCCTCGCCCAGGCAGGATATCCGAACGGCTTTACCACCCAGATCATTTGCCAGCCGACATCCCCACGTCGGGATATCGCCACTGAGATTCAGCAGGACCTCGCTGCAGTCGGCATCAAGGCACAGATCACCCAACTGATCTCGGCGCAGATGTACACCCTCTATCGCGCTCAACAACAAGAGATGATCGTAGCCGGATGGGGGGTTGACTACGGTCATGGTGACTCCCTGGTCAAGCCGTTCGCCCACTGCTGTTCCACCGGACCGGACGCACCAGTCCGTCAATTGGCTTGGCGAAACATGTATTCCAACTGCCAGCTGACGGCATTGGTCGACAAGACTGAAACCGTACTCGATGAGTCGAAGAAGCTGGAGATGTACAAGCAGATCCAGCAGGTTATCCTTGACGATGGCCCCTACGCTATCCTCTTCTACCCGTTGAATCAGTACGCAGCAAGCAACTCGGTGAAGGGATTCGTCCCGATGAACAGCATCAGCTACATCCAGTTCCGAGAGGTGTACAAGGAATAGCGGGCTCTCCGTGCCGAGACGACCGCCTCATCCGGCGGATGGGGCGGTCGTGCCTCTCTTCTTTCCAGGAAAGGAAGACCAATTGATTGGGTACGTCGTACGCCGCCTTGGGTGGATGGTGTTCGTCATTTTCGGAGTGATGACGCTCACCTTTTTCCTCGCACGGGTGGTTCCCGCAGATCCGGTCGCCGCGGTTCTCCCGAGCAACGCCCCGGAAGCAGCCATCACGAAAATGCGCGATGAGATGGGGCTCAATCGGCCGATTTGGGTGCAGTATGGGAGATACATCAATGGCATGCTTCATGGCGACCTGGGTACATCGATCCGCACACGAAGACCCGTGCTAGAGGACCTGCTGCGCTACTTCCCCGCCACGGCAGAATTGGCTGTCACCGCACTCTTCATGGGGATGCTCATCGGGATCTCCCTCGGCCTGCTCTCCGCGGTGAGACAGGGCGGAGTGCTCGACCACGTCGGTCGCGTCTTCGCGATCTGGGGTCTATCCATGCCCGCGTTCTTCACAGGGTTGATGCTGATCATTCTGTTCAGCCACATCCTGCATTGGTTGCCCGATCTTGGGGAGATGCCGGCGTACCTTCCCCGGCCGCATACGGTGACCGGATTCCTCATCCTGGATACGATGATCTCCGGCAACTGGCAGCTTGTGGTTACGGAACTGCGGCATCTCATCCTTCCGGCGTTCACCCTCGGGTGGCTGTCCACCGCTTCAATCGTCCGCATTACGCGTTCCAGCATCCTGGAGATCCTCCCAGAGGAATACATCAAGACCGCACGAATGAAGGGATTGCGAGAATCGACGGTCATTATGAAACACGTGCTGAAGAACGCCATGTTGCCGACGATCACGATCATCGGACTGCAGGTGGCCAATCTCTTGTCAGGAGCAGTCCTCACGGAGACCGTGTTCTCCTGGCCCGGTATCGGAAGGTACGCCACGGCCTCCTTCCTGTCCATCGACTTCTCCGCCGTCGTGGGTGTGGCGATCTTCTTCGCACTCCTGTACTCATTCGCCAATCTTGCCGTCGACCTGATCTATGGTTACCTGAACCCGAAGCTCCGCTACAGTTAAGGAAGAAAGAATGCTAGGTAGCATTACGTGGAGAGATTTCTCTAGACACATAATACGAAACCGGCTATCGCTTGTTGGCCTTATCCTCATAGTTCTCCTGTTCCTATTTGCCGCCGTGGGGCCGCTCCTGTCCCCATACAGCCCGTACCTCACGGACCCGGTCGGCAAACTGCAAGGCCCGAGCGGTGCCCACTGGCTCGGAACGGACAGCCTGGGACGGGATATTCTGAGCCGCATCCTATACGGGGCGCGTATCTCGGTGACCATCGCCACGATCGTCCTCGTTGTTTCAGGCGGAGTGGGCACGCTCATTGGCATTGTCTCCGGCTATTTCGGAGGGGAAATCGACAACATCCTGATGCGGGTAACCGACCTGTTCCTCGCGTTCCCCAGATTGATCCTCGCAATGGTGGTCGCGGCTGCCCTGGGGAGAGACCTGCGCAACGTTGTGTTAGCGGTAGCGTTCACGTCATGGACGGTCTTCGCCCGCTTGGCCAGAGGGCAGGCGCTCGCGGCAAAGGAGGAGGCCTACGTGGAGGCGGCGCGGGCCACCGGGGCTTCAAGCCTGCGCATCCTATTCGTGCATGTGCTGCCCATGTGTCTCAGTCCGCTGATCATCCAGGGGACGATCGCCATGGGCGGAATCATCCTTACGGTTGCTGGTTTGGGATTCATCGGTTTTGGAGCACAGCCACCGACTCCTGAGTGGGGAGCGATGGTATCTGACGGCCGCAACTACCTTCCCACCTCGTGGTGGGCCTGCGTCTTCCCAGGGTTGGCGATCATGTTCACCGTGTTGGGATTTAACCTGCTGGGAGATGGGGTGCGTGACATCCTTGATCCACGCATGAGAAGGTAGCATTGATGCCCAATACTGCCTTGGACCACACACGAGGGGACTTGCTGTGCGAAGCGGTTCGCCTCAGTGACATCGCTCAGGAGTTCGGGACTCCCTGCTATGTGTACAGCCATGCGCGTATCGTGGAGAACTATCGCGCGTTCAGCGAAGCCTTCGCCTCCCGCCCGGCGCTCATCGCCTATGCGGCGAAGGCAAACAACAACCAGGCCATCCTCCGCATCCTCGCCAGGGAAGGGGCCGGTACGGACGTTGTGTCCGGGGGAGAGCTGAGGCAAGCGCGCGAAGCGGGCATCCCGCCTGAACGGATCGTGTTCAACGGGGTGGGGAAACGAGCTGATGAAATCGGACAGGCGCTGAGGGAGGGGATCCTTCTCCTGAACGTCGAGTCGATCGAGGAAATGGAACAGGTCGGGCGCATTGCCAAAGGGTTGTCTTTGTGCGCCCGTATCGCCATCAGGGTGAATCCCGAGATCGTCGTTCAGACCCATCCCCACATCGCGACGGGCGGCAGTGGAGACAAGTTCGGTCTCCCGATCGCCCAGGCGCTTCTCGCCTACCGCCGCGCCCGCGAAGAACAGGCGCTGAACGCGGTGGGAATCCATATGCACATCGGATCGCAGATCACAGACCTCTCTTCGTACCGTGACGGGGTTGAGATCCTTTGCGATCTCATGTGCACCCTCGCCGACGAAGGAACCAGCATGAGCTTCTTCGACCTCGGCGGGGGGCTCGGCATCTCCTATTCCGGGGAGCCTGCTCCTAGCCCGGCCGCCCTTGCTACAACGGTTCTGCCGCTTCTGGATGGGTATGAGGGACAGATCATCCTTGAGCCGGGACGGTCGATCGTCGGGGACTCTGCGGTTCTCCTCACCACTGTGCTCTATAGCAAACCTTCTTCTCCCCGCTCATTCTTGATCGTCGATGCAGCGATGAACGACTTCATCCGGCCCGCTCTCTACGGGGCAAGACACCGCGTCCTTCCGGTAGCGCTCCGGGAGGATGGCGGACAACCAGTGGATATTGTCGGTCCGATCTGCGAGAGCGCGGACACCCTCGCTCGGGACTGCCTACTTCCACGCGTCGAGCCGGGGCAGTACTTAGTGGTCAAAGACGTAGGAGCCTACGGATTCTCCATGGCGTCGCACTACAACTCCCGCCCCTTGCCCGCGGAGGTGTTGGTCCGAGGAAGCGACGCCTTCCTGATTCGCAAGCGGGAGACGGTCGCTGACCTTACCCGCAACGAGCGCATCCCATGCTTCCTCAAGTGACGGAGATGATCTTATTCCACCGATGTCTCGTCGGCAGATGCCCTTCATAATGCCGTGTCCCCAGTTGGCTGTCCGAGCCCGGCCGCTGCCTTGGGCGGACGCGCATCGTGTCATCTCCGACGAGCCGCTCAGCCCGAGTGTCGCTGCACCACCATGGAGGTACAACCAAGCGGCCTGCGCAAACTGATGCCCCGTTCGCACCCGCGCTGCCAAACGGAGACAATCCAGCGAAAGAAGATCTCGCAGATGAGAATCACCAGAGTCGAGGTGTTCAAGGCCAACTTGCCGCTCAAACGGCCGTTCCGAATTGCCCTAGTGTCCCGTCTGGTAGTTGAGTGAACG
>CAZBWD010000026.1:0-14908 GCA_964495585.1 uncultured Thermotogae bacterium | reverse complement strand
GCCCGACAGGCATTGGAGGCGCAGCGGAGCCAGAATGCTTAGTCTAGCCTATTTGACGGACGCGACACTAGTTTGCCCAGGGTCAGGCGGTCTGTCGTCCCGCGGGACAGGCGGAGGCCGCCTCGCTCTTCGTGGAGGATCGGGTGCTTCGGTTCTCAGGGAGGATCGCGACCGACACCCCAGCTCAGCACTTGGTCCCCGTCCTCATCGGCCAAGGCAGCGATCTGCTCGTGCGGATCGACCCGGTGCCCAAGCCCGGGGCATCGCCGCTGTGTCTGGGGATGATCGATTACGAAGGGGCGATCACCGGGCTGGGTGAGGGGACGGTCCGGGTACGGATCGAGCACCAGGAGCGGCGCGTCCTCGACCTGGTGGTGACCCTCGGCCCGCCGGCGCTCGACGAGTGAAGGCCGCCCGCGTGCGGGCGGCCTGCGTCAGCGAGTGGGCGAAGCAGGGCTCGAACCTGCGGCCTTTCGGATGTGACCCGAACGCTCTCCCAACTGAGCTATTCGCCCGGACGCACTTCCCATTCTAGCCGTGATGCCGGTGGCGATCAAGCGTCGAACTCGGCCCCCTCCAACATGTCGGCGAGGCTCTCTCCGGCACGCTTGCGGGTGATCTCGACCAAGCCGAGCGCGGTCAGGTCGACGAAGTCGGCGGAGACCCGATCCTTGTTCAGTTCTTCCTTGATCTTCGCGATGAGCTGCTGTTCGTTGTGCGCGTTCTCCATGTCCACGAAGTCGACGACGATGATGCCGCTCATCTGCCGTAGCCGCAGCTGGCGGGCGATCTCCTCGGCCGCCTCGAGGTTGGTGTTGAGGATCGCGGCCTGCTGGTTGCGGTGCTGTGTGTCACTGCCGGTGTTCACGTCGATCGCGATCAGGGCCTCGGTCTCGTCGATCACGATCGACCCGCCGCCCGCGAGGGGGACCCGCCGGGACAGGGTGGCCTGGATCTGCTCCTCGATATGGTAGCGCTCGAACAGCATCCCCTTGTCACGGTGAAGGTGGATCCGATCCCGGTACTCCGGCATGTGCATGTAGTCAAGGAAGTAGAGGATTTTCTCCCTGAAAAACTCCAAATCGACGATGACCTCCTCGACATCGGGGAGCAATCGGTCTCGCAGTACGGTCTGGATGAGGCCCATCGCCTTGTACAGGAGCTGAGGGGGAGAGGCACGCTTCGCTGCGGCCTCGATCCGTTGCCAGGTCTCCGCGAGCAGGCCGTAATCCCGCTTGAGGTCCTCCTTGCTCGCCCACTGCGCCGCGGTCCTCGCGATCAGTCCCTCGCCGTTCTTCTTGAGTTCGCGTGCCGTGCGGCGCAGGCGGCGCTGGGTGCGGACGCTCTCGATCCGGCGGGAGATCCCCAAGCGGTCCTCGGTGGGGAGGAAGACCCAGAATCGGCCCGGTAGGCTGATCTTCGTCGTGCCTTGCGGGTTCTTCGAGCCGATCTCCCCGCGTCGGACCTGGACGACGAGCGACTGTCCGGAACGGAGGAGCTTCCCGATCGGGGCGCCGTTCTGCCCGGGTCTGAACCCGTGCTTCTTCAGGATCTCGTCGTTGATCTCGCCCTTGGACAGAAACAGGCTCTTCTTCTCGCCCGTATCGACGAACGCCGAGCCGAGCCCCGGAAGGACATCCTCGACCCGTCCCTTGTAGATGTTCCCGACGATCTTCTCCTGTGTCGGGTGCCCGTAGTAGATCTCCATCAGGCGGTCGTCCTCCACGATCGCGACACGCGTTCGCTTGTTCTCCTGATCGGGGGAATCGACCGATATCAGAATCCGTGTCCCTTTGATTTTTCCACCTTCTTCCTCTCATCGAGTCCTGCTAGAAGCCTTGCGTACGTTCTGCCGCTCTTCGGGTCCGTGAGCCCGGGGGCGATCTCGACGAGCGGGACGAGGACGAACCGGCGCTCGTGCATCCGCGGGTGGGGGATCTGCAGGTCCGGGCGATCCACGACCTGTCCTTCGTACCACAGGATGTCGATATCCAATGTCCGAGGCCCGAAGCGCACGGAGGGTTTCCTTCCCGATTCCGTCTCGATGGCCTGGCATAGGCGGAGGAGGTCGTCCGGCGAAAGCGCAGTCTCTCCGGCAACGACCGCGTTCAAGAACCACGCTTGATCCGCGTAGCCGACCGGTTCGGTCTCGTAGAGGGACGAACGGCGCGAGATATGAACCCCCCGTGCCTCCAGGGACGCGATGCCCTGCTCGATCAAGGTCCGACGCGTCCCGAGGTTCGACCCGAGGGAAAGGTAGACCCGCCGTGCGGCCGGGTCTTCACCAGTCTGATCGCTGCGCATGTTCCGCTTCCCAATCCTGGAGGGCTCACCTTCTCCACCCGGACGCAGATCCGGCCGATCTTGGCAAACCGGTCGAGAAGCCCATCCGCAATGGCGCCGGCTAAGGACTCGATGAGAGAGAACTTGCGTGTCCGGCTGATCTCGCGGATAGCCTTCACCAGACCGGCGTAGTCAATGGTGTCCTCCAGGTGATCGGTGTGGGCCGCCTGCCCTACAGCACCCTCCACCTCAAGATCGACCCGAAACCGGTTCGGCCGCCTCCGTTCGGCGGCGTAGTAGCCGTGAAAACCGGTCAACACGATCCCGGTCACACAGAGGCGCACCGAGCCGGTCTCGTCTTCCATCACTCACCTCAACGACAGAACCGGCGATGTCCCGCGTGGCATCAGCACGGCGAGACGTTCACCAGGTGGGGCAGCCCGCCCCCTGCGTCGGCCGGTCCTGTGAAGCACCCCAGGCATCCGATCTACCCCTCCTTGACCGCTGCCTGCTTGGCCATCTCCGCCAGGGTGGCGAAGGTTTCGGGATCCCGCACGGCGATCTCGGCGAGCATCTTTCGATTGAGTCCCACCTGCTGGTTCTCCAGCCCCCCGATGAACGCCGAGTAGGAGAGTCCGTTCAACTTGGCGGCCGCATTGATCCGCGCGATCCACAGTCGACGGAAGTCGCGCTTCCGCCGCCGCCGGTCGATGTAGCTGTTGCGTAGGGCCTTCATCACCGCCTGCTTGGCAATCCGGTGGGACGTGCCTCGCTTGCCCTTGAACCCCCTGGCGAGGGTCATCACCTTCTTGCGGGAGTCCTTTCGCTTGCTGCCTCCGCGTGCTCGTGGCATCTTCCTTCCTCCTGCCGATCCTCAGTGTCCGATCATCCGCTTGATGCGCTTCGCCTGCCCGCCGGAGAGCTCCTTGTCCTGCCGCGCCTGCCGCACGGACTTCGTCCGCTTCTTCACGTTCTTGTGAAAGTAGTTCGACATGTGATGGAAGAGCTTCCCGCTCTTCGACCACTTGAAGCGCTTGCTTGCGGCCTTGTGCGTCTTCTGCTTTGGCATCCTTCCTCCCTATAAGGATCCTCTCTGCTGCGTCGGGACGAGCAACATCTGCAGGATCTTCCCTCTTGCCTTCGGTTGCTCCTCGATGCGGGCGACATCGCTCAGATCTGCGGCGACCCGCTGCAGCAGGTCGCGCCCGCGAGAGGCGTGAACGATCTCGCGTCCCCGGAAGAAGATCGAGATCCGGACCGTGTCTCCCTGGGTGAGGAACTTGCGCACCCGGCGCATCTTGGTCTGGAAGTCGTGCTCTCCGATCTTGATCGTGAACTTCATCTCCTTCAGCCGCGAACGGTGCTGCTGCTTGCGTTCACGCTTTTCCTGCTGGTAGTGGTACTTCCCGTAGTCAACGATCTTGCAGACGGTGGGCGAGGCCTGTGGGGCTACTTCCACCAGATCCAGCCCCCGCGCCTTGGCCAGTGCAACGGCCTCGTCGGTGGACATGGTCCCCAGGTTCTCGCCGTTCTCGTCGATCACCCGGACCTCTCGTTCCCGGATCCGTTCGTTGACGCGTAGCTGTCTTTTGATACTGACCTCCTGTTTCGTCTAGTGTACCCTTGCCGGCTGGCGATCGCGATAGAGGTGGTGGGCGTGGATGTACTCGACCACCGCCCGCGGCACGTCCTGTTCGATCGGCTCTCCCCGCCGCACGCGCTCACGCACCTGCGTCGACGAGAGGTTGACCGGTCTCATCTCGAGGAAGCGGAGGGTCGCCCGATTGAACGGCGGCTCGCGGAAACGCTCCGCTGGGGTCCGGTTGCGGGGGGCGATGAGGAACGGGACGCTCTCGAGAAGGGCGTCCGGTTCCCTCCACGTCTCGATCTGCAGGAGCAGGTCCGCCCCGACGATGAAACAGATCCCCTCCGGGTGAACCTCCCGCAGGGCCCGAATCGTGTGGATGGTGTAGGACGGCCCTTCGCGGTCGATCTCGATCCGGGAGACCACGAGCCGGGGATACGGGGCAATCCCGCGGCTGACCATCACGTAGCGGTCCTCCTTGCTCACACCGTCCTCGATCTCCTTGTGCGGGGGGATCCCGCTCGGCACGAACAGGACCTGGGAGAGCGCAAACTGCCGCAGCGCTGTGTGTGCGACGAGCAGGTGTGCGTTGTGCAGCGGGTTGAACGTCCCGCCGAAGACCCCGGTCCTACCCTTCCAGTTCAAACTCCACCTCGCCAATCCGAACCGTATCCCCTCTCGTGAAGCCTCGGCGTTCCAGCTCCTGCACGACCCCCATCCGCTCCAGGCGCTCGCAGAGGTAGGTCTGTGCGTCTCGGCTGTCGAGGACCAGCCGCTCGACCAGCCGCTCCACCGGCCGCCCGCGGACGACGAAGACGTCCCCCTCCTGCTCGACCTGGAAGCCTTCCTTTGTCTGGAACCGGTACACCCGCCGCCGGGCGGTCGGCTGGGCCGTCTCGCCCGAAGCGGCTGCCTCCTGCAGGGTCCGGAAGGTTCGCCCGACGAGCTCGCGGACCCCGCGCCCTGTGGCGACGGAGATCGGAAGAAGCTCGATCCCGTGTGCTGAGAACCGCGCCTGCTCCTCGCCCACCGCAGCCTCTTCCATGAGGTCGACCTTGTTCCCGGCCACAACCTGCGGCCGACGGCGCAGGTCGGGGCTGAACGCCGCGAGCTCCGCGTTCACCTGCTGGTAGTCCTGTAGTGGATCCCGTCCCTCGACGTGGGCGAGATCGACGAGGTGAATCAGGGCGCGCGTCCGCTGCACATGGCGCAGGAACCGATCCCCCAGCCCCTTGCCGCGGTGTGCCCCCTCGATCAGACCGGGGATGTCGACGGCCACGAACTGGTGGACGCCGTCTACATCGACCACACCGAGGTTGGGAACGACGGTCGTGAACGGGTAGTCCGCCACCTTGGCCCGTTTCCTGGAGATCCGTGAGATGAGGCTCGACTTGCCGACGTTCGGATAGCCGATGATCCCCACATCGGCGAGCAGCTGAAGTTCGAGACGTACGGTCCATTCCTCGCCCCGGCTGCCGCGCTCGCAGATCCGCGGCGCCTGTCGGGTCGAGGTGGCAAAGCTCCGGTTCCCCCGGCCGCCCTCTCCCCCGCGCGCGAGGAGGACCTCGTCCTTTTCCGCGGCGAGGTCGGCGAGGATCTCCCCGGAGCGCGCGTCCCGCACCACCGTGCCCACGGGGACCTCGAGGATCGTGTCCTCACCCCGTCGACCCTGGCTGGCGTTCCGTCCACCGTCCTTCCCGGCTGCCGCGCGAAAGCGTGGGTGATTCCGGTACACGTAGAGCGTGGAGAGGTTGGCGCTCGCCCGCAGGCGCACTGACCCTCCCTCGCTGCCGTTCCCGCCGTCCGGTCCCCCCCGCTGGTTGTGCTGGGTCGAGATGAAACGGATCACCCCGTTGCCTCCGCGCCCGCCTTCGACGCGGATCGTCGCTTCATCGATGAACATGAAAGGTGGGTGGGGGAGCCATCGAGCGCGTCAGGCCTCCTGGCTGGGGAGGACGCTCACGTACTTCTTTCTTGTCCCCTCGAACCGGACGATGCCGGGAGCCTTGGCGTAGATCGTGTGGTCCCGCCCCAGGCCGGCGTTCTTCCCCGGTGCGTAGCGCGTGCCGCGCTGGCGGATGATGATCGTTCCGGCGTTCACCCACTCCCCGCCGAACCGCTTGACCCCGAGCCGTTTGCCGGGACTGTCGTGGAGGTTGTGGGTTGAACCGGTACTCGTCTTGTGTGCCATCCGTTCTCCTTCTGCCGACTAGACCTGTATCTCTACTCTTGCCTCGTGCACGGCGAGCTCGCCGGGGTACGCCTTCTCGAGGAGGCGCAGCCCCATGAGCAGGGTCTCCATGATCGCATCGTTCTCCCGATCGAGGTGCGGGTCGCTCCGGTCGACGGTGAGGTGGATCATCTCCCCCGTCGTGTAGACGGGATGAAGGTGCAGGTACTCGGTCATCGAGACGACCGCCGCTTGCAGGAAGTGGCGGGCGCTCGTCGTGGCCGCGTCCTCGTCACGCAGGCCTCGGCCGGTCAGACCGAGGATGCGGTGCCGCTCATCCCGTTTGATGAGGATCTCTCCCACCGTCTCTCCTCATGCCTCGATCGCCTGGATCTTCGTCCGCATGAACGCCTGGCGATGCCCCTGCTTGCGGCGATACCCCTTCTTGCTCTTGTACTTGTAGACGATGATCTTGTCACCGCGACCGGTCTCGCGGACCTCGCCGGTGACGCGGACCCCGTCGAGGTACGGGGTTCCCGTACGGGCCCCGTCCTCATCCACGACGAGCAGGACCCGGTCGAAGGTCAGCGTGTCGCCGACCTCGGCGCCGTCGATCCGCTCGTGGTCGAGGAGCGTGCCGTTCTCGACCCGATACTGTTTGCCACCCGTCTCAATCACTGCATACATCAGCGTGCACCTCAATCAACCGTGATTTTATCGATCTTTCGCCCTTCGTTCAACGCCCTACCTGACGACGGCCCCCGGTGGAACCGGCCGCTCCGGCCCGAGGAGGACCAGCCGCCGCCCCTCCGCAGCGAGGACCATTCCCTCCGATCTTACCCCGCGGAGCGTCGTTGGTTCGAGGTTGGCGACGACCACGACCTGCCGGCCGACCAGCTCGTCCGCAGTGTAGGCCTCGCGAAGCCCGGCGACACTGCGAAGCGACCTTGCCCCGAGGCTGATCTCGAGCTCGTACAGCCGGTCCGAGCCGGGGACCGGCGTCGCCCGGCGGATCGTACCGACCCGCAGATCCAGCTGGGAGAGCGCATCCAGGGAGACCGTCTCGCGCTGCGGTCCCTCCATTCGGGCACGGATTCCGCTGACCTCCACCCGGTCGAGCAGGATCCGCTCGCCGCCGATCTCGCGGCCTGCCCAGGACGCTTCAACCTCCTCCCAGGCGGCTGCCGCGCCGATCACCCGCAGGACCTCCCCCGCGAACCGGGGGACGTACGGGGTGAGCAGGATGGCCATCCCCTTCACGAGGTGGAAGGCACTCGCCACGGCTGTGGCGTCGCCGCTCGCCCAGGGCGCCGTGCGCTGGAAGTACTCGTTGCCGAAGACGGCGAGGGAACAGACGCTCCGCAGCGCCTGGCCCAGGGCGCCATCGCTGACCGCTTGCTCGACGTCGCACACGCAAGCCGCGAGCTGATCGACGGGCTCAGGATCGAGTGGCACGTCGGGAACCGTCCGCTCATGGCGGGTCTGGACGAAGGAGATCACCCGGTTCATGAGATTGGCGACGTTCGAGATGAGGACGCCGTTCACCGCCTTGTCGAGCTCCTCCCAGGAGAAGTCCACATCGCGCCCTTCCGGCCGGTTGTAGAGGAGGTAGAAGCGCCACAGCTCCCCGTCCATCACGGAAAGCGCGGCGTCGCCATAGAGGCCGACCCTCCGGCTCTTGGAGAAGCTCTGCCCACCGATCCAGTTCAGGTACTCCGTCGCCGCGATCTGGTCGGGAAGGTGGTAGCCCTGTCCAGAGGCGATGAGCTGGCCCGGGAAGATCAGGGTGTGGAACGGGATGTTGTCCTTGCCGATCGTGTAGATCTGGTGCACATCCTCCCCGAACCAGAACCGCTTCCATCCGTCCTTGCCGTCGAAGTGCTCGATCGTTGCGGAGACGTACCCCAGGGCGGCTTCGCCCCAGACGTAGATGACCTTCCCCTCCGCGCCGGCGAACGGGGCAGGGATCCCCCAGGAGATGTCGCGGGTCATCGCGCGCGGTCGCAGGCCCTCATCGATCATCCGCTGGGTGAACCGGTGCACGTTTCCCTGGAAATGCCGGGAGGCGACATACTCCGAGAGCGGTCCCGACAGCACCGCGAGGTCGAGGTACCAGTGCCGGGTCGGCCGAAACTCGATCTCGCTCTTTCCGCACAGGCTGCAGATCGGGTCGACGAGCTGCTCCGGCTCGAGCATCGCGCCGCAGACGTCGCACTGATTGCCGAGCGCTCCGGACGCCCCGCTGTGAGGACAGGTGCCGGTGATGAACCGGTCGGCGAGGAAGAGGTTGCAGTGACGGCAGTAGGCGCGGGCCTCCTCCTGGGTGGTGATATAGCCGTTCTCCTGCATCTGTAGGTAGATCTCGCGCACGAACCGGCTGTGCACCGGGGACGCGGTCGTCGTGTAGTTATCGAACGCGATCCCGAACCCCTCGATCACCGCGCGGATCTTCTCGTGCATCTCGCTTGCGAGCTGGGCGGGGCTGATCCCCTGGAGTCGCGCCTCGTACTCGATCGTCGTGCCGTGGGCGTCGGTTCCGGAGACGTAGAGGACCTCGTGACCGCGCAGCCGGTAGTAGCGCGCGAACACGTCCCCCGAAAGCAGGGAGGACACGACGTTTCCGAGGTGCGGAACCCCGGAACCGTACGGCCACGCGCTGCAAACAAGCACCCTCTTCGTCGTCATCATGTGCTTACCCGGTAATCGGTGATGGGGTAGAATTATACCTTGCGGCGGGGAGGACGCCAATTCGCGAAACACGATGGGGTTTCTTGTTGGTTGTGTGGGCAGCCGCCTGCTGGGCGAGCCTCGGTGTCCTTGGAAAGCTTGCATTCGCGACGGGGATGGGCGCGGGAAGCGTCGTGTTCTTCCGCGCGCTGACGGCGGCCCTGATGCTTTTGTGTGTGCTCTTGGTGCTCGACCGGCCCGCGTTGTGCCTGCCGCTACGATCGGTGCTGCTGTTCATTGGGCTGGGGATGGGGCTTGCGTTGAGCTCGAGCGCCTTCTTCCACGGGGTGGAACACCTCGATGTCGGGGTTGCGATCTCGCTGTTCTACCTGTATCCGGCCCTCGTCTCGATCATCGCTCGCCTGGCGCTGCGCGAGCCGCTCACCGCGCAGAAGGTCGTGGCGCTGTTCGTCTCCCTCATCGGGTGCGCACTGGTCGGCGGGCTCGTGGGGAGCCCGCTTGCCGTCTCGTGGATCGGGGTCGTCCTTTCCCTCAGTGCGGCCGGGGCCTGCGCCGTGTACACGGTCCTCGTCAAGGTCGCCGTGCGCGACCACCCTGCGGTCCGTGTTCCGGTGTATTCCCTGGTCTTCGCCTTGCCGTTCCTCGGTCTGGCGAGCTTCGTCGCCGGCGAACCGCTGCAGGGGCCCACATCTCCCGCGGCGTGGGGGCTGGTCGGGCTGCTTGCCCTCTTTCCTACACTCGCTGGCTACTACCTCTTCGCCCTCGCCCTGCGGTGGATCGAATCGAGTCGGGCGAGTATCGTCGCCACCCTGGAACCGGTCCTCGCCACGCTCCTTGCGCTTGCGGTCCTCGGAGAGAGGCTCAGTCTGGTGCAGGCGGCCGGGATCCTCTTGATCCTCATCGGGGCGGTTCTCGCTCAGTCCGAGCGCGCCGCCCTCCGGCGGGGCGTATCGGTCCGGCCTTGATCGACGAAGGACGCTTTCGTATCGTCGGAGAAATCGTTGAGAGGAGGACGGGCGTGGCGGACGAACGGATCGCGGTGACGGTGAAGGCGTTTGGCGGGATACGGGACCTCGTCGACTCGTCGCTCCGTTTCGAGCTTCGCGCGCAGGCGACGCTCACCGATCTTCTGAGTGCGGCCTACGAGCGGGTTCCCGGTCTACGCAAGCGGCTGGAGGACGGCCTCGCGCGCGGGTATCTGACGATCCTCCTCGACGGGCGCAACGTCCAGTCCCTCGAAGGGATGAACACCCCCCTCTCTGATGGCGCCACGGTCGCGTTCCTCCCGCCGGTCGGTGGGGGGTAACGGGCCGTCGGATCGGGGTCAGGCTCGGGGTGCCGCCGGAGGAAAGAGGCTGCGGAAGAGGAGCTGCTGCAGGTCGGCGAGCTTTTCGAGCGCCGAGGCGATCCGGATCCGATACTGGATCGGGAACGAGTCGGGGCGCTTGTTTCGGATCCTCTCCAGGTCGACGACCGGCAGCGGGTCATGCTCCCGCTGTGTCGCGTCGAGTGAGACGTAGTTCAGCGCCTCCCGCGCCTTGAAGATCTCTGCAATCCCGTCCTC
This sequence comes from uncultured Thermotogae bacterium, assembly GCA_964495585.1. Classification (GTDB taxonomy): domain Bacteria; phylum Bipolaricaulota; class Bipolaricaulia; order UBA7950; family UBA9294; genus CAZBWD01. Next base: position 4,618 of record CAZBWD010000026.1, on the reverse strand, counting down.
CGTGATGTTCACCGCATCGGAGAGCTCGCGCAGTGTGGGCAGGCGCTGCAGCTCGTGCAACAGGTCGACCTGTCGTTCCTCGATCCGGTGGTTCAGGTCCTTCAACCACTGCGGGAACCGTGACCGCCGCACCCGCTCGCGGATGTGCTCGCGGATCTCGCCGCTGATGAGGTTCTTCGCGTACCCGCGGAACCCCTGCTCGTGGGCGAGGTCCAGGTTGTAGGTCGCGTTCAGAAGTCCCAGGTACCCGGCACGGAAGAGCTCCTCGCGGGAGAGCCCGGCGTGGGGGAACCGCTCCTCGATAACCTCGTCGATGAGGTGGGTCGTCTGCTTGAGGATCTGCGTGCGGATCGCGTCCTTGTCGCCCCCCGAACCGGAGAGCGAGGCAAGAAGCGCTTGCAGGTCGTCTGAGCTCCCGCTCCTGTCCCGGCTCATCCTAGAACGTGAACTCGAATCCGAACGAGAGCTGGGTGATGCCGCCGGTGTCGAACGACACGGAGGTCGAGAGGGTGATCCCGCCGAACGTTACGCTCGTCTGGATGTCCTGCCCCGAGAACCCTGCACCGTCGAACGACGTCAGGCTGGCGAAGGAGACCGGGTCGATCGTCGCCTCCAGGGCGATCCGCTCGCTGGAGAAAAGAAAGGTGGCGTCGAACGTCGTCGCCGAGGTGACGGTCACGCCGCAGACCTGCACGGAGACGGCGAACCTCTGGTCAGCGAACGCGACGGGAAGCGGGGAGGGCGGGGCGGCCGTGGCGAAGCTCGTCTGCGATGTGAACTGCACCGGGTCGATCCGCAGGTCGAGGATGAGGTCCACCCCGCTGATCGAGAAGGCCTGGTCGAACGTGAACGCGCTCAGGAAAGCGAGGCTCGGGTCGTCGAACCGGTAGCCGAGTTCGAGCGTTTCCTGTGAGAAGCCGGTCTCGTTGAACCAGGTCGTGGTGCTCGCCAAGAGCCCGGACTCGTCGATCTCGAGCCGAACGAGCTGCTCCTCGAAGGAGAACCCCGGGACGATCGTGACGTCGAGCGGGGTACTCGGAGCGAAGAGCGCGTCGAGGTGGTTGAACAGCCCGAGGAGCTTGTCGGAGAACGGGGCGGTCACACCGCCGATCTCGTTCACGAGGTCGGTCGCGCCGAACCCGGTGAGGCTCGTGATGGAGAATCCGCAGACGACGCCACTGCTCAGCTCGAGGACCGCCCCCATGCTGTAGGTCGGGGTCTGCACCGCACCGATGTCCGCGAGGATGAGATCGACGCCGGCGTTCACCCCCAGGATCTGGGCATTGACGCTCAGCTGGTTCCAGCTGAACAGCGGCTCGAATCGGATGTCGTCGCCGATCTGCACGGCACCCAGACTGATGCTTGCCGCAAACTTCTGTGACTGGAACCCGGAGAGGTCGAAGTCGGTCGCCGACGAGAAGGCGAAGCCCGCGATCTGCAGGCCGAGCGTCAGTTCCGAGGCGATGTTGAAGGAGAAGGGGGGGACGGGCGTGTAGGTAAAGGAAAGGCCGACACTCCCGCCGAATCCCAGTCCCGCGCTCCCTGTTTGGGCGGCCAGGGTGCCCCCTCCCAGGCAAAGGACGATCAGACTCAACATGAAGATGAAGCGGGAGCAGTTCCGCAGCATAATAACCTCCTTCATTCCGGACAGGAGACTATCCGACCGGGGGGGACGGGCACAGGAAATGGGAGAAGGGGCGATCGTGGCTTTGTCTTCCCCGGACGGGACAGGTGTCGACCAGCGGCGTGCGGCGGATCGGATGGAGCCGAGCCGAAGCTGTTCGGGCTTCGTCAAGTCCCCATTGACTTTCGTGCAACCGTTGTGCTAATTTGGACAGTAAGGAGGTGTATCAGATGAAGAAAGGGCTGGTCGGATTGGTCGTCCTGGGACTGGCCGTGCTGATCGTCGGAGGGGCCGCCTTTGCTCAGGAGAAGTACATCGTCGCTTCGGACATCCCGTGGGCCCCGTTCGAGATGGTCACCGCAGGCGGGCAGTTCTTCGGGTTTGACCTCGACGTGATGCGCTGCATCGCGATCGTCGAGGGGTTTGACATCGACATCAGGAACATCGCCTTCGACTCGATCATCCCGACGGTCGAGTCGGGGAAGGCCGACATCGGGGCGTCGGGGTTCACAATCACCGCGGAGCGCGCGAAGTCGATCGACTACTCGCAGCCGTACTACCTCTCGAATCAGGCGGTGGTCATCCGCAAGGGATCAGGCCTGAACATCGTCAGCGCGCTCGCCGGCAAGGGGCCGACGAAGTCCGTGGGCGCGCAGAACGGCACGACCGGGTTCGATTGTGCGCAGAAGAACGGGATCGGTGTCACGGTGAAGGGGTACGAGTTCTACCCCACCGCGATCCTCGATCTGGTCAACGGGCGGATCGACGCGGTGATCCAGGATGAACCCGCCTCGCAGTCGTCACTCGCCGCCTATCCGGGCAAGCTCGAGATCGCGGGGATCATCAACACGAACGAGTACTTCGGGTTCCTCGTGGCCAAGGGCGACCCGAAGGGGATCCTCCCCAAGATCGACGATGGTCTCACCAAGCTCGGCCTGGAGGTCGTCGACACCGCCGGCGGCATGAAGAAGCTGGTGGTGACGCCGGGGAGCGTCTGGGACCACCTGCTCACGGCGTATTTCGGGCCGAGCAACGACAAGATCGAGGCGGCCTGGCTCGCCTCCAAGGACCTCCTGCTCGTGAACAAGGACGTCGAGGCGTTCGCCACGAAGTTCGCGCAAGAGGCGACCAAGAAGTAGTTCGGTCGACAGGACAGGTACGGAAAAGGGGCCTCCCCTCCATCCGTGAAGGCGGAGGCCCCATGCTTCGACCCTCAAGGGGGAACCCATCGAAGGGATCATCACGATCGGCAGGAGCCTGCCGCTGCTTCTGAGGGGCATCGCGATCAATGTCGAGCTTCTGTTTGCCCTCTTGGCGCTCGGGCTGCTCGTGGGAACCGTCATTGCCTTGTTGCAGGTCTACGGTGGACGCGTGCTCGGCACGGTCGCCGCGGGCTACGCGTGGGTCTTCCGCGGCATCCCGGCGATGGTCCTTCTGTTCCTCTTCTACTTCGGGCCCTCGCAGTTCGGGCTGGACGTCCCGCCGTTCCTCGCCGCGACCCTGGCCCTCGGGTTTCGCTCCTCGGCCTACCAGTCGCAGATCTTCCGCGGGGCGCTCCAGGCGATCCCCCACGGCCAGATGATGGCCGCCCGTTCGCTCGGCATGAGCCGGGTGCGGGCGATCGTCTCGATCATCATCCCGCAGGCGTTGCGGCTGTCGCTCGCCGGCTGGTCGAACGAGTTCTCGTCGGTCACCAAGGACACGACGCTCGCCTACGTCGTTGGCCTGAATGAGGTCCTGCGGCAGGCGCGGATCATCCAGGACCGGCACTACGAGCTGGCGATGCTCGCCTACATCGCCGTGGCCCTGCTGTTCCTGATCCTGACCTACTCCGGCAACTGGGGGTTGGGGACGCTGGAGCGGCGGCTGCGGATACCGGGCCTCGAGGCGCATGGGATGGGAGAGTGATCGCAGGTGAGCCTGCTCGAGGTCGAGAACATTCACAAGCGGTACGACAAGGAGGAGGTCCTGAAGGGGGTCTCGTTTGCGCTCGAACGGGGGGAGACGAAGGTCGTCATCGGCCCGTCCGGCACCGGGAAGAGCACGCTTCTGCGGTGCATCAACCGGCTCACCCCGCCCGACCAGGGACGGGTGTGGCTGGACGGCACTGAGGTGACCGACGCCCGGGCGGACATCAACCGGTTGCGGACGCAGATCGGGTTCGTCTTCCAGAGCTTCAACCTCTTCTCCCACCTGACCGCCCTGGCCAACGTGCGCATCGGCCCGATCCGGGTAAAGCGGATGAAGAAGGAGGCGGCGACCCGCTTGGCGATGGAGGAGCTGGAGCGGGTCGGACTGCGGGAGAAGGCCGGGGCCTACCCGGCGCAGCTGTCCGGTGGGCAGCAGCAGCGCGTCTCGATCGCGCGGGCCCTGGTGATGTCCCCCAAGCTGATCCTGTTCGACGAGCCGACCTCCGCACTCGATCCGGAGCTGATCGGTGAGGTGCTGCACGTGATGATCGACCTGGCGAAGAGCGGGATGACGATGCTCGTCGTGACGCACGAGATGGGGTTCGCGCGATCAGTGGCCGACGAGATCATCTTCATGGAGCACGGGGTCATCGTCGAGCAGGGGGAGCCCCAGCAGATGTTCTGCGCGCCGCGCCACCCGCGCACCGGGGAGTTCCTGAACAAGATCAGCGAGCTATACGGGGAGACCGTCTGATGGGATTCGATCCGGCGTGGCTGGGGCCGCTCGGCCGTGGACTGATCCTCACCCTGGAGATCACGGGGACCTGCATCTGCATCGGGATCGTTCTCGGGATCCTGCTCGCGCTGGGCCGGGTTTACGGAGGGCGGGTCCTCTCGATCCCCTGCAGCGTCTATATCCAGTTCTTCCGTGGCACCCCCCTGCTTGTGCAGCTTCTGATGATCTACTACGGCCTTCCGAGCTGGGGGATCACGCTGTCTCCGTTCCTGAGCGGGATCCTCGCCCTGGGGCTGAACACGGCCGCCTACCAGGCCGAGTACCTGCGCGGGGCGATCCAGGCGGTGA
>CAZBWD010000025.1:0-15286 GCA_964495585.1 uncultured Thermotogae bacterium | reverse complement strand
ACTGACAGAATCGCTTGTCAGTTCACCCTGACATTTTCCCTTGACGTCGACACTGAAGAGGTTGAAAAAGGGGCCGGCAGTTAACCCATGACTCTCGCCTTCCGATTCTGAACCCTTGACCCTGAACCAGGGCGCCTCACCATCCACCGCATGACGTTTCCGCGTATAATGCGTCCATTATTTGCGCCAAGGAGGTCGAGATGAGCAGGGAACGGCATGAGGCGGTGTTGCGTCAGGTCGAGGAGCGGGGGATCCGGTTCGTCCAGCTGTGGTTCACCGACCTCCTCGGGTACCTGAAGAGCGTGGAGATCCCGACCCAGGAGCTCGAGTGCGCGCTTGACGAGGGGATCGGGTTTGACGGGTCATCGATCCACGGGTTTGCCCGCATCGACGAGAGCGACATGCTCGCCAAGCCGGATCCGGACACGTTCGCGGTCCTGCCGTGGGGAAACGTCGCCCGCCTGATCTGCGACGTGCTCGAGCCGGACGGCCGCCCGTACGCGGGCGATCCGCGCTTCGCTCTGCGCCGCGCCCTGGTGCGCGCCGCGGACGCGGGGTTCACAATGCTCGTCGGACCGGAGATCGAGTACTTTTATCTGCGCTCGGTCTCCGGCGGTGAGACCCTCGACGCGGGCGGTTACTTCGACCTCACCCCGCCGGACCTCGGCTCGGAGATCCGTCGCGAGACGGTCCTCGGCCTACAAGAAATGGGAATCCGGGTCGAGGCGGCGCATCACGAGGTCGCACCGAGCCAGCAGGAGATCGACCTGCGGTTCGGGGATGCCCTCACGATCGCGGACAGCCTGATGACCTGCCGGTTCGTGGTCAAGGAGATAGCCCGCCAGCACGGTATCCACGCCACGTTCATGCCCAAGCCGCTCTTCGCTCACAACGGCTCGGGGATGCACACTCACCAGTCCCTGTTCACGACGGACGGCCGCAACGCGTTCTTCGACCCGCAGGATCCGCTTGGTCTCTCCGCAGTGGCCAAGGGCTACATCGCAGGAATCATGCACCACGCCTGCGAGATCATCGGGGTCAGCGCGCAGTGGGTGAACTCCTACAAGCGACTCGTCCCGGGGTACGAGGCCCCGGTCTACATCACCTGGGCCCACCGCAACCGCAGCAACATGATCCGCGTGCCGATGTACAAGCCAGGCAAGGAGGAGGCGACGCGGATCGAGTTCCGCGCCCCGGATGCCGCCTGTAACCCGTACCTCGCCTTTGCCACGATGCTCCACGCCGGTCTCGCCGGGATCGAGGGAGGGTACCCCGTCCCTGCGCCGATGGACCGCGACGTGTACGCGATGAGCCCGCAGGAACGGGAGGCGCTCGGGATCGAGGAACTCCCCGGCAGCCTGAACGTGGCGATCAGCGAGATGGAGGAAAGCCCGCTCGTGCGCGAGGCGCTCGGGGACCACATCTTCGAGAAGTTCATCCAGAACAAGAAGATCGAGTGGGACGCCTACCGCTCGCAGGTCCACCGCTACGAGATCGACCGTTACCTCCCCGTCCTGTAGCGCGACGGTGTCTCATCCAGGGGATTGGGCGTTTGGCCTGAACCGCCCGTGCCGGGCGAGCTCGGCAGCCGCGTCGAGCACGACCACTGCCTGCAACCGGCACGTCGTCTCGTACTGCGTGTCAAGCCGCGCAGGGTCCCAGCCCCGTGAGAGGTCGATGTAGGACTGGAAGAGGATACCGGCCGCGATGTGGCGCGCCCCCGCGGCCAGGGCCTCCACGACAACCCGGTCCGCCTCAACCCGGGCGGCCTCATTCCCGTAGTGGATCGACGTCCCGTCGGGGCCGACGGAGAAGGACGGAGCGATGAGGTCGCCGAGCTGCACCGGTGGGCCGAGCGACCAGGCCGCACAGACCAAGAACACGCCGCTCACCCCGCGGGCAGCGAGGTCCTCGATGACGCACGAAAGCGGGGAGGCGCCCATCGGCGGGACCACCACGGCCACACCCAAATCCCCATACGCCCCCCGAAGGACGCACCGCGGCACGGCGTACGGATGGTCCCGCGGGTCGATTCAGGCGACCGGCTGCGCGGCACAGAGCGACTCGAGCTGCGCCACGACCGGCTGGTTGAACGTCAGGACGGCGATATCGCCGGACCGCAGCGCATCGGCCTGTGCTTGCGTCCGTCGCGCCGCCTGCGTCACCCCTTCGGCGGTGAGGATCGTATCCATCCCGATCACCTCCGCTTCTCAGTATGGGAGACGCCCGCAACACGGCCAAGCGTTCGACCGCGGCTCAGCGCCCCGCGATCCGCTCGTACACGAAGACGTCCGGGGCGAGGTCGTTCCAGGGACGAAACCCGAGGTCGACCAGCAGGGAGAGGCTGGGCGCCTGTGCGGCTACAGCCCTGGGGGCCATCCCCTGAACCACGCCACCGTCCCGCACCAGGTGGAGGACATGCCGCGCCAGTTCCTCTGCCGCCCCGGCGTCTCCCTCGATGAAGTCGATCGCCAGCTCCCCCTCGTGCTGCAGGGATCGCGAGACCAAAGCCAGCGCGACCAGCCGTCCGGCTTGTCGGATCCCGATCAACTCCTGACCCTGGCTCAGGACGCGCCGCGGATCGCGCGCGAACGGGTAGAACATCCACCCGTGGGGCAGGCGCCCGTTCGCCACACGCAGGAACTGCGAGCCACACACGAAGGCGACCGCCTCCTGCGTGGGAATCGGTTCTGCACGGTGCGAGCGCCGCGTGGCGGCTCGCGCCGGCGCGTCCGGCGGCGCCTCGAGGAACACGAAGGAAGCGACCCGCGAGAACCCCATGGCCTCGGCGATGTGCATCGACGCCTGATTATCGACGTAGGTCGACAGGCCGATCGTCCCGGCGCCGGCCGCCAACGCCTCCTCCACGAGGTGCCGCGTGATCGCCTTCGCCACGCCGGCGCCCTCGTGTGCCGAGTCGACCCGGATCCCCTCGAACCACGCGTAGCCCGGAAGCAGGGTGGTCCGGTGAGCGAAGCCGACGACCTGCGCGCCCCGGAGGGCGACGACGAACTCGCCGCCTTCGTCGGAGAGCCAGGCCTCGAACGCGCCGGCCGTGTAATCGTGCCCTCCCCAGATCTGGGAGGAGATCTCACGCACCCGTTCTTTGTCCGCCGCGCCCGCCCTGCCGCGTCCACCTGCTTCCCTCCCTTGATCCCGACCTTCAGCTGGTGTCCGCCGGTACACCGGCGTGCACCAGGCGCGGTGGCGCGGGTCCCGGCCGGACGCCGCATCCAGGTAGCGCTGGCGCAGGCCGCCACAGACCCCCCCCGACCCGGCCCTCACCGATCAGCCGGTGGTCCACCGACGTGACCGGCACGATGCCCACCGCCGTCCCGCAGATGAATAGCTCCTGCGCAACGTACAGCTCGGAGCGGCCGATCGGTCGCTCCTCCACCTCGATCCCCGCCTCGGCCGCGAGGTCCACGATGGTCGCCCGCGTGATCCCCTCAAGGATCCCCGCGGTGCGCGGTGGGGCGACGAGCCTGCGGCCGCGCACCAGGAACAGGTTCGCCGCGCTCGCCTCGGAAACCGTCCCATCTTCGCAGAGCAGGAGCGCATCGTCGAACCCGTGCTGCGTTGCCTCGCTCTTCGCGAGCGCCGAGTTGACGTAGGCGCCGGTGATCTTGTTCCGCGGGGGAATCGCGTTGTCACTCAGCCGCCGCCAGCTTGAGACCGTCACGTGCGCACCGTTCGGCCGGTCGATGTAATCGCCGAACGCGACGGCGAAGATAGCGACCGCACTCTCCAGATCGTGCAGGCGCACCCCGACGACCTCGCTCGCCTTGTAGGCGAGCGGACGGACGTAGATGTCCGTCCTGAACCGTTCGTGGCGCAACAGCTCGGTGACCGCTGCGGCCAGCATGTCGATCGACTCCGGTACATCGAGCAACAGAAGGCGGAGGTTGCGTTCGAATCGTTCCAGGTGATCCCGCAGTCGGAAGATGTAGAGCTGCTCCTCCTGCGCGTTCCAGAAGGCCCTGATCCCCTCGAAGACCCCCGTACCGTAGTGGAGCGCGGAGGTCATGATGCTCACCTTGGCTTGCTCGATCGGGACGATCTCCCCGCCGAAGTACGCGTAACGGTTCTTGCACTCCGTCATTCCAGCCTCCTCTCGTTCTCTTCCGGGCTCCGCGTCGCCGCCCCGGCAACGCCCTCGCTCCAGTCCCTGCCCCGCCTCAGACGATCGGCGCGGCAGGATGCGGTCCCTTCACCCCGTCGCTCCGCGCGCGGTCCGCGACGCATCGCAACGCCCGTCCCAGCTGCTGTATTCCCTCAACGATCCGCTCGGGGGGCTGGGAAGCGAAGGTCAGCCGGATCGCCTCCTCCGCCTGCTCCTCGGGATAGAAGAAGTCGCCGGTCAGGAAGGTGACCCCCTCCCTGGCCGCCTCTCGCAGGAGGTCACGGGCGGCAACCCCCTGCGGCAGTCGCCCCCAGATGAAGTATCCGCCGGCCGGATGCGAGAAGGCGATCTTCGGGCAGTGGCGCCGCAGCCCGGCAGCCATGGCGTCCCGTCGAATCCTGTACGCCTTCCGCAACCGCTCCAGGTGCCAGTCGAAGCGAGCGCCCCCCAAGAACGCCGCGACCACTGCCTGCGACAGGGGGCTCGTGAACAGGTCCATCCGCAGCTTCATCGGAACGAGACGGTCGATCACCCTCTCCGGCGCGACCACCCAACCCACGCGAAGCCCAGGAAACAGGGTCTTGGAACAGGTGCTGACGTAGATCACGTGTCCATAGCGGTCCAGCGACCGCAGCATGGGAGGCGGCTGCCCGTCGTAGGCGAGCAGGCCGTAGGGATCGTCCTCGATGATCGGGACCCCATATCGGTAGGCGAGCTCGAGCACCTGTCGGCGGCAATCGAGGGACAGGGTCGCTCCGGTGGGGTTCTGGAAGCTGGGAACCGTGTATAGGAACCTCACGACCGTTCGAGAAAGGACGTCTTCCAACATTCCGAGGTCCACCCCCCCCTCGTCGACCGGCAGGCCGATGACCCGCGCGCCCGCTTCCCGGAAGACCTGGAGCGCCCTCAGATAGGTCGGCACCTCCGTGACGACCGCATCGTTTGGCCCGATCAGCGCGTGCGCCAGGAGGTAGAGGCCCTGCTGAGATCCCGACACGATGAACACCTGGCTGGGCGAGCAGGCCAGCCCTTCTGCGAGAACCCGACACAGGCCCGGATCCCCCTCCACCGGGCCGTCCGAGAGGAGGTCTCGACCGCGCGTCTGCAGGAGCCCGCTGGTGATCCGCGCGACCTCCTGCAGCGGAAACAGGTGGGCAGACGGGAACCCCGCGGCGAGCGAGATGCGATCCTTCTCGGAGAAGAGCGTCGCCACCTCGACGGCCCGTGAGGTTGAGACGGTATCCAGCGGCCCGAGCACGGCAGGCCAGGAGAGTGAGGCGCGCGACGGCTCGCACCATGCAGCGATCGGACGTACGACCGTCCCCCGGCCCACGTGGCCTTCTGCCAATCCGTCGGCCCGCAGCCGCTCGTAGGCCTGAACCACCGTCCCGCGGTTGACACCGAGGTCCTGGGCGAGCTGCCGCGTCGGAGGAAGGTGCTCCCCTTCGGAAAGCGTCTGCGCGAGGATCAGCCGCCGCAGACTGTTGGCGATCTGCTCGTGCAGCGGCGTTGGATCCTCACGACGGATCACAAGGTCTATCATTGGACCCCCATTGGTTGCCGATAAAACAGCTTACGCCCCGTATTACTGCTCGTCGACCGGAAATTGGATTCCTCATAACAAGACCAATAGCGACCGACCGGGGACCCGCGGGTTGACAGGCCGAAGCGTGGGGATATCCTTATCGATGTGCTTAGAAGAAGGGCGTTTGAGGACCCTCTCGTGAACCTCGCAATCTCGGCGGTCGAATCCTATGTGCAGCGCAGCGAGGTCCTTTCGTTGCCGGAGCCTCTTCCTCCCGAGATGCGGCACAGGGCGGGTGTCTTCGTGTCGCTGAAGCAGCAGGGCGCGCTGCGCGGCTGCATCGGCACCTTCCTTCCCACGAGGGACAACCTCGCCCAGGAGATCATCGAGAACGCCATCCGCGCGGCGAGCGCCGACCCGCGCTTTCCACCGGTGTCGCCGCAAGAGCTCCCGACCCTTTCCTACTCCGTCGACGTGCTTTCTCCCCCGGAACCGTGCCGCGAGCCAGATCTTGACCCGAAGCGTTACGGAGTGATCGTGGAGCACGGCCCGCGGCGGGGACTCCTCCTCCCGGACCTCCCGGGCGTGGACGCCACGGCCGCTCAGGTTCGGATCGCGCGCACGAAGGCGGGAATCGGGCCGGATGAACCGATTGTGCTGCGGCGGTTCACTGTGGAGCGGCACGACGGAGGATCATGATCGCACGGAACGGCTCGCCGCGCGTCGGTCTGATCACCTTCGGCTGCCGGCTCAACCAGTACGAGACCCAGATGATGCGCGAGCGTCTGGAGCCTGCGTACGAGATCGTCGACCACGGGGCGGACCTCTACCTGATCAACGCCTGCACGGTCACCGCCCTCGCCGAACGCAAGGCGCGCCAAGCGGTGCATCGACTCCGCCGCCGCGAGCCGCAGGCGCGGATCGTCGTCGTGGGCTGCCTGGCCGACGCGGTCGCACAAGGGTTGTCCTGCGTCCGCGGCGTCGACCTGCTCGTGGGAAACGCCGGGAAGGCCTGCATCGAGGCGGTCGTACGCCACGCCCTCGTCGATCCGCACGCCCCTCTGCCGCTTGCGGAGGATGGGCCGCTCGATCGGGAGACGGTGACGCACCACGCCAGACACGTGCGGGCGTTCCTCAAGGTTCAGGACGGCTGCGACCTGTCGTGCACCTTCTGCCGGACCACACAGGTCCGCGGCCGCTCCCGGAGCAAGTCCATCGCGGCCGCCGTTGCTGAGGCCCGGGGACTCGTCGCGAGCGGGCACCCGGAGATCGTGCTCACGGGGATCAACCTGGCGCAGTATGCACCGCCGGACGGGGAGCTCCCCCATCTCGTGCGCTCCCTGCTTCGGATTCCCGGCCTGCGGCGGCTGCGCCTCGGCTCGATCAACCCCGCGGGGATCACGGCGGGACTCCTCGCCGCCTTCACCGAGGATCCGCGCGCCTGCGCACACTTCCACGTTCCTCTGCAAAGCGGAGACGACGGGGTTCTCCGGGAGATGGGGCGAACCTACACCGCTTCCCAGTACCGTGAGCGGCTCGAGGCGGTCCGCCGCCGGCTGCCTTGGGCGACGTTCGGCGCGGACGTCATCGTCGGGTTCCCCGGCGAGGACGGCCCCGCCTTCGTGCGGACCTGCCGCCTGGTAGAGGAGATCGGGTTTGCCAACCTGCATGTCTTCCGCTACTCTCCCCGCACCGGCACGCAGGCCGCCGGGCTGCCCTACCAGGTCTCCGAGGCGGAGAAGAAGACCCGCGCGCGGCGGTTGGGGGAGATCGGGGGGTGCGTTCAGGAACGTGTCTTGGCGGACTGGGTCGGGCGGCAGGAGTGCGTCCTCATCGAGGCACGCCAAGGGAACACGGCCTCCGGATACAGCCGGGGGTACCTCGCTGTGGCGCTTCCTGCCGAGGAGGGGATGATACCCGGAGAGGAGGTGGCGATCCGGATCGCGCGGGTCGTCGACCGACACCTCGAGGGGGTGAGGGACGATCGAACGGACGACGGCTGAGATCACGCTGCGCGACAACGCGGAGTCGACCGCCCTCCTGGGCGAGTTCAACCGCAACCTGAAGGAGATCGAGAAGGCGTTTTCCGCCCGGATCATCGCCCGCGGCGGGACGATCCGCATCGAGGGGGATCCCGAGGAGGTCGAGCGGACGCGGCTCCTGTTCGAGAAGCTCCTCGACATCATTGAGTCAAACCACGTCCCCAGCCTGGCGGAGGTGCGGTACCTGATCGGCCAGGTGAAGGGAGGCGGCGAGGTGGACGGCGTCCTCTCCGATGTGGTGCGGGTGACCCACTGGGGCGAGGAGATCCGGGCGAAGACCACAGGCCAGCACCGCTACATCGATGCGATACGGGACAACGACATCGTTTTCTCGATCGGCCCGGCCGGGACCGGCAAGACCTACCTCGCCGTGGCGATGGCGATCGACTACCTGAAGTCGGAGAAGGTGAAGCGGATCATCCTCACCCGCCCTGCCGTGGAAGCGGGGGAGGAGCTGGGGTTCCTCCCCGGGGACATCCAGGCAAAGGTCAGTCCGTACCTGCGTCCGCTCTACGACGCGATCTTCGATATGATCCCCGCAAGCGAGTTCGAGAAGCTGACTGACCACGGCCGGATCGAGATGGCTCCGCTCGCGTTCATGCGCGGCCGCACCCTGAACAACAGCTTCGTCATCCTGGACGAGGCGCAGAACACAACCTCGATTCAGATGAAGATGTTCCTCACGCGCCTGGGATTCCACTCCAAGGCGGTCATCACCGGAGACGTCACCCAGGTCGACCTCGAGGACGGCCGCTCCGGCCTGCTCACGGTGCAGGAGATCCTGCACGGGATCGATGGCATCTCCTTCATCCACCTCGACAAGTCCGATGTCGTCCGCCACCCGCTCGTGGCCCGGATCATCGAGGCTTACGAACAGAACGACCTCCGCGCCACCCGCCCGGCGGACGCATCCCAGACGTCGCACCACCGACCGATCGACTCGCACTGATCGTCCTTCTTTCGCGTCCAGCCGCCCCGTATACTCCCAGTCATGTCAGGGCGCACATCAGAGGATCCGTACGTCAGCCTGCGGCAAGACATGGTCGAACGGCAGATCCGGGCCCGAGGGATCGTCGACCCGCGGGTCCTCACCGCCATGGCGAAGGTCCCGCGGCACCGCTTCCTGCCCCGGTCGCTGTGGCCCGCGGCGTACCGGGACACCCCGCTTCCGATCGGCGAGAACCAGACCATCTCCCAGCCGTACATCGTCGCTCTGATGACCGAGGCACTCGAACTGACCGGTGAGGAACGAATCCTCGAGATTGGAACCGGCGTCGGCTACCAGACCGCAATCCTGGCCGAGCTCGGCAGGCAGGTCTTCTCCATCGAACGGCTCCCGTCCCTCGCCCGTGCCGCGCAGGCCCATCTGCGAGCGCTCGGATACGAGAACGTCGAGACCCTCCTCGGGGACGGCACGCTGGGCCTCCCAGACCGCGCCCCGTTCGACCGCATCCTCGCCACCGGCGGCGTGCCCCGGATCCCGTCCGTCTTCGAGGAACAGCTCGCCGATGGGGGAGTCCTCGTCCTCCCGGTCGGTGGACGGTGGGAGCAGGACCTCCTCAGGGTCCGGCGGACCGGTCACCGATTCGAAGAGGAGCGCCTCACCCCCTGCCGGTTCGTCCCGCTCCTCGGGCGGTACGGGTGGGACGGGCCGATGGCCTAGGAGGCTCACCGCACCGGTTCCACCGAGATGCGGCGAAGGCCCGGGCCCATCCTATCGGCGCCTCTTCATCCTTGACGAGGCCCCCCATCCAGCGTACCGTGACTCCGTGAACAATTTTGTCATACGTTCACAGGAGGCCGGTACCAGGTGCCGAAGCCGTTCAGCGATGAGGAACGAGCGCGGATCAAAGCCCGCCTGATCGAGGTCGGCAGGACCTGCTTTTCCTGCTACGGCCTGCGCAAGACCACGGTCGCCGACCTCGTCGAGCCGGCGGGGATCGCCAAGGCGAGCTTCTACCTGTTTTTCGAAAGTAAAGAAGCCCTCTACATCGCCGTCCTCATGGCCGAGATGCCCGCGATGATGGAGCGGCTGCTCGACGGATCCTTCCGCAAGGCCCGTGACGCACGCGCGGCGCTCGTCCTGTTTATGAAGGGGGTCGTGCGCGAGATCGAAACGAACCCCCTGGCCAGGGTGTTGCCTCAAGACCCAGGTGAACTCGATCGGCTCGCCGCCGTGCTCGACGTCGATGGACTGCTGAACCAGGCCGTCGCGATGTTCGCGCCGCTCACCGAGGAGATCCGCGGCGCCCAGGCGCGAGGCGAACTTGTCGAAGGGGATCCTCAGGAGCTGCTCTACGCGCTCGGGATGATCAAGCTCCTCCCGCTCAACCGCAATCGGCTGCCGGAGCCGATCTACGAGCGGATGTTGGCCGCGGCCTGCCGGGTCATCGCCGACGGCCTGACCTGTCCCGCCCGGTCGAGGAGGGGGTCTTGAGGACGCGCGGCCTGGTCCGGCTCGCGTGGCGGAACCTGTGGCGCCACACACAGCGGACCGCACTGATGATTGGTATTGTCGCGTTCGGCAGTTTCGTGATCGTCCTGTTCTGGGGGGTCACCGACGGGTGGATCGCCTCGATGACCGACGCCCAGGTCTCGCTCGACCAGGGGAGCCTGCAGATCTTCGCCGCGGGGTACCGCAGCGATCCGGTCCCCCAGAACGGGCTCGACCCTCAGGCGCTCGCGGCCGCCCTGACCGCAGCAGGGCAACTGCACAGCGCCCACGCTACCCCCCGTCTGGTCATCTACGGGATGCTCCAGAGCACCTACGGATCCACGGGGATGCAGATCCGCGGGATCGACCCGGCGCGGGAGCCCACGGTGACGACCCTCGACCGGCACGTGATCGACGGGCGGTTCATCGAGGGGTCCGGGGAGACCCTGCTGAGTCGCCACACCGCGCAGGCGCTCGACGTGCGCCTCGGCGAGCGGGTCGTCCTCCTCGTCCAGGGCAGGGATGGCCCGACCTCCCGGCCGTTCACCACGGTGGGGATCTACGCGTCCGGGCTGAGCGGGCTCGATCAGTCCACGGTCCTCATCCCGATCGGCGACACACAGGCGATGACCGGCTGGGACGGCGCCACGAGCGTCGCCGTCGCCCTGCCTGCGGGCCGGGAGGCGGAGGCCAAGGCCGCCCTATCGCGGCAACTGGGAGAGCGGTTCGAGGTTGCGACCCACCTCGATCTCAACCCGCTCCTGCGGGACATGATCCGCATCTCGGTCATCGAGATGACACCAATGATCCTGATCCTCGCCCTGCTCGCCGGCTTCGGTGTGGCCAACACGGTGCTCTTCTCGGTCATCGAGCGCACGCACGAGTTCGGGATCATGATGGCGATGGGGATGAACGTGCGCCGCCTGGCACAGATGGTCCTCACCGAGTCGATCCTCGTGTCGGCCATGGGGTTCCTCGTTGGCGGCGGGGCCGGGTACCTCGTCATCTCCTACCTCGCGCGGTACGGGTGGGACCTCGGGAGCACGCTGTCGCAGATGACCGGAGCAATCGGCATGCCGACGGTACTCTACGCCTCGACCTCGGGATGGTACTGGTTGGGAAGCTTCTCGGTCGTGGTCGTGACCGGCCTGGTCGCGGCCTGGTATCCGGCCCGCCGCGTCGCCGCGCTCCAGCCGGCCGCCGCGATCCGGGAGGGATAGGCCCGAGCGGGCACGATGAAGCCAGAAAGGGGGATGCGATGAATCGGATGAGAAGTGCGTTGTTGCTCACCGTGTGTGTTGTCTGGGCCGTGGCGGGTGTGGGATCCGCCGCTGGCCTGACCGCGCAGGAGGTCCTGTCGCGGGCGCGGACCGCCTGGCAGGGGGAGAGCTTCCACAGCGTGGTCAGCCTTGTGGTGACGCAGGCCGGGCAGACGAGCTCCTACCGATTGGAGGTCTGGACCCAGGGGGAGGACAAGGCGCTCCTGCGCATCCTCGCACCGGAGGACCAGGCCGGCTCCGGCTACTTGATGGTCGGAAACGACCTGTGGTTTTACTCACCGACCGTCGGAACGGCGGTCAAGCTTCCGTCGATCGCCCTCGCCGACAGCGTGTTCGGGGCGGGCCCGGCGCTCGACGACCTGTTCCGCTCGACCCTGTCACAGGACTACACCGCCACGATGACGACCGACCCATCGGGCTACGTGCTCACCCTCGTGCCCCGTCCGCAGGCGGCCGTCGTCTACGGCCACCTCCAGATCGACGTGCGGCCGAACTTCGCCCTCGCGAAGGTCATCTACTACGACCAGCGCGACAAGGTGCTGCGCACGGCAACCTTCAGCGACGACATCCCGCGCGATGACCGGATCATCCCCACGACGGTCACCATCGTGGAGGCAAACGGCGACACCACGGTGGAGCGGCTCATCGACCCGCAGTTCGGGGTGGCGCTCGATGCGTCGCTGTTCACGCTGGACACCCTGGAGACCCCGTAGATGAAGGCCGCCTTCCGCCACCTGTTGCGCAACCGGCGCCGCAGCCTGCTGACGCTCATCGCCGTGCTCGTCCCGGTGTACATCCTCGTCTTGATGTACGGGATGGTCTCCGGCGAGATGCGGGGGCTGTTCGACGGCACGGTGAAGCTTCGGACCGGTCATTTCCAGATCCAGGCGGTGGCGGAGCGTCCGCAGGGTGGGGCGTTGCCGCTGATCGACAATCCACAGAAGTTGCTCGCGCTTGTGGACAAAGCCCCGGGGATCGAACGCCGGACGGTCCGGCTCGACCTGCCGGCGCTCGCCGCGGTGGGGGACCACTCGCAAGGGGTGGTCGTCCAGGGGGTCAGCCAAGCGCAGGGGAACCAACAGAACCCCCTTTCGGAGCTCCTGGTCGCCGGACACTACCTCGACGGCGACGGCCGGTCGGCGGTCGTCGGCACCGAACTGGCCCGACTCCTCAACCTGAAGGTCGGCGACCGGATCATCCTCCTTGGGGCCCACCCCGACGTGGGGCTCGGCGTCGCCAATCCCACGGTCGTCGGGATCTTCAGTGCACCCGACGAGACCCTCAGCCGCTCGGTCGTCGAGGTGGACCTTCCCCTGGCGCGGCAGCTCGTCCGCCGTCCGGACGCAGCGACGGCGATCGTCGGGTTCGTGAAGGGGGTGGATGGACCGTGGGACGCCTGGAAGATCGAGCGGGCGGTGAAGGCCCTACGGACGGAGCTTCCGGCCGGGTACACGGTGCTCGACTGGCGTCAGTTGTCCCCGGAGATCGACCTGTACATGCGGATCGCTCGGCCGGTCCTAACCCTCTTCTCGGGCATCTTCTTCGTGCTCGGCGGGCTCGTGGTGCTGAACACGCTATACCTATCGGTGATGGAGCGCACGCGGGAGCTTGGGATCATCATCGCCCTGGGGGCCTCGCGCAGGCAGGTGATGCGGATGGTGTTCGCCGAGGCGGGGCTCATCGCCGTGGCCGGTGGAACGATCGGTGCCATCGCGGGTGCAGCGCTCGTGTGGATCATAGAGGCCGTGGGTGGCCTGCGCCTACCCGGCGCGTACAGCGGCTTCCTCAAGGCGTTCGGGATGCAACCGCTCCTGCACCTGCGCGTCACCGTCCCGGAGATCGCGCTGTCCGCTGCCGCGATGGTGGCGGTGGCGCTTCTGGCCGCCTGGTACCCGGCCCGCCGGGCCGCCCGGCTCGAACCCGTGGAGGCGATTCGCTATGCGCAATAACGACGAACTGATCCGTACTGAGGACCTCGAGAAGACCTATCACAGTGACTCGGTGGAGACGCCGGCGCTGCGTGGGGTCGCGCTCCGTATCGCCCACCGGGAGTTCGCCGCGGTCGCCGGTCCGTCGGGGTCCGGCAAGTCGACGCTCCTGAACCTCCTCGGCGGGCTCGACCGGCCGAGCCGCGGCGAGATCTTCCTCGAAGGGATGGCGATGTCCAGGCTCTCGCGCGACGAGCTCGCCCGGCTGCGGCTCGAACGCATCGGGTTCGTGTTCCAGGACTACAACCTGATCCCCGTGCTGACCGTGATCGAGAACGCAGCGTTCGTGCTCGAACTGCGGGGGGTTGACCACAAAACGCGGACGCAACAGGCCGGCGCGATTCTTTCCGAACTGGGGATCGAGAAGTACGCCCGCCAGTTCCCGAACCGGCTCTCGGGTGGGGAGCAGCAGCGGGTGGCGATCGCCCGCGCCGTGGCCGCGGCGCCGGCCGTGGTCCTCGCCGACGAGCCCACCGCAAACCTCGACACCGAGGCGAGCCTCGGCCTGATCGACCTCATGCGGCAGTTGAACGAACACAAGGAGGCGACGTTCCTGTTTGCCACCCATGACTCACGGCTGCTGGACCGGGTCCGCCGGGTGATCACCCTGGTCGACGGCCGCGTCACCGCGGATACGACCCAGTAGTCCATCCTCTTCCCTTCTTGCGGCAACCCCTTGGCAGCACGGCTCGTTGGTGCTAGGATGGGGAACCAAGAGTGAATTCCGCAGCCTCTGCGGGAACGGTTGTGTTTTGCTGGAGGAGAAGCCGATGAGCGTTCGAGGACCGCTTCTGGTGGGAATCGCTGCGGGGATCGTTCTCGCGTGTGTTGCGTGGGCGCAGGGTCGCGAGCTGGTGATCAACGAGGTCGCATGGATAGGCTCCTGTGAAGAGAGAACCGCGGAATGGGTGGAGCTCCACAACACCTCTGACCACGCCGTCCGGCTCGACGGATGGCGCCTTGTTTCCTCGGATGGGGCTCCCGATCTCGCCCTGAAAGGCATGGTCCCCCCTCACGGCTTCTTCCTCCTCGTGCGCGATGAGGGGCGCACAATCCCCGGCCTGTCGCCTGACCTCATCTACACCGGCGCGCTCCGCAACGGGGGCGAGGCGCTGCGTCTCTTGGCGCCGGACGGCACCCTCGTCGACACGGCGAACCAGGAGGCAGGGCCGTGGCCGGCGGGAACCGAGGCGCCGCCCCCCTGCTCGATGGAGCGCATCGATCCGTCCGGCCCGGACGCCCCAGCCAACTGGGCGACCTCCACAGGGTCCTTTGGCGGGGACGATGTCGATGGTGTGCCCTGCGGCTGCGGCACACCCGGGACCCAGAACGCCGCCTACGTGAGCCCACCTCGCCTGGTGTTCTCCGTCCTTCCGCAACCCACCCACGTGGGGGAGCCGATCCGGTTCGACGCGACCCGCATGTCGTCCCCCGATGGATCGCCGATCTCCTTCTCCTGGGACTTCGGCGACGGAATCTCCAGCGAGGGGCAGACCGCCTCGCACGCCTACCTGCGAAGCGGGGACTACGTCATTCTCCTCGCGGTGACCGACGAACGAGGGGAACGGGGGGTGCAGACGCAGACCGTTCACATCACGGGCCGCTACCCGGTCGCGCACTTCACGGTCGCCTCCGATCACCCGAACCCCAGCGAGCCGGTTTCCTTCGATACGTCCCCGTCGTTCGACCCGGACGGGGAGATCGTGGACTACGCCTGGGACTTCGACGGGGACGGATCCGTCGATCAGACCGGCAGCACCCGGAACGCGACGCATGTCTACCCCGAGGGCGGCGACTTCACCCCGACCCTCTGGGTGACCGACGGGGATCCGGACGGGGCGAAGCATTCCCTGCCCTTCACGAGGAGACTGCACGTCAATCTGCGGCCGCGGCC
>CAZBWD010000024.1:0-15294 GCA_964495585.1 uncultured Thermotogae bacterium | reverse complement strand
GAGCATGACCACCGGCGCGCACCGGGCGCGGTCGATCGTGATGCCGAGGTAGATCTCCTGGACGATGTCGCTTGCCTTCTCGATCAAGACGCGCTTCACCAGCCGCCCCTCCGGGCCGGTCTGGTGGGTGACGAGCGGGTGGTCGAGGAGCGCGGCAGCCGCAGTCTCCGCCTGCGGCACAGAGTCGACGAGGCGCACCCCGCCTGCCTTCCCTCGCCCGCCGGCATAGATCTGCGCCTTGACCACGACGGGAGGCCCGAGCGCTTCGGCGGCCGCCCGCGCCTCGCGCGGGGTGAGCGCCACCTTCCCGGGGGGAATGGGGATTCCGAAGGAAGAGAAGACCTCCTTCGCCTGAAACTCGTGGACCCTCATCGACAAGCCTCCTTAAGGTGCTTGTGGCGTGAGCATCGCGACAGGTCCGAGCGGGCCTCGCCGCCCTCTCACCTCACGGAGTCGGCGCAAAGAGTATGGGCACGGACACGCCGAGATCAAGGACAATCAAGCAAACCACAGCTCCGCACGTTGATTTTGGCCCGATGGGAAGATACCCTCGCCCCACTTCGAGGGGGAGTGTCGCAGCGCTGCGCCTTCGGCTCATCAGGACCGGACAGCGAAGCGCCACACGGACCATGGAACAGCGAGCGAGGATCAGCGTGCGCGGGGTCGTACAGGGTGTCGGCTTCAGGCCGTTCGTCTACCGACTGGCCCAGGAACACGGCCTTCGGGGCTGGGTGCGGAACACCTCGGGAAGCGTGGAGATCGAGGCCGAGGGGGATGCGCTCGCGCTCAAGCAGTTTCTCAACCTGTTTTCCTCCCGTGTCCCGCCGCGCGCCCGCGTGGACGCGATCGAGACCACCTTCCTGCCGGTGGAGGGCTACGACGGCTTCGTGATCCGGGAGAGCGAGAGGCAGGAGGGGGTCTACCAGCTCATCTCCCCGGACATCGCGACCTGTGAGGACTGCATCCGGGAGATCCTCTCCTCGAAGGACCGCCGCTTCCGCTACCCATTCACCAACTGCACGAACTGCGGCCCGCGGTTCACGATCATCAGGGACATCCCCTACGACCGGCGCAAGACGACGATGAGCCGGTTCGTGATGTGCCCGGAGTGCCGGGCCGAGTACGAGGATCCGCTCGACCGCCGGTTCCACGCCCAGCCGAACGCCTGCCCGGCCTGTGGCCCCTCGCTCGAGCTCGCCGACGCCGCCGGGACACCGATCCCTTCGCGTGACTCGCTGCACGCGGCGGCCGCCCTGCTGCAGAAGGGGAAGATTCTCGCCGTGAAGGGACTCGGTGGGTTTCACCTCGTCTGCGACGCGACCGATGAGGCGGCGGTTCGGACGCTGCGGGATCGCAAACGGCGCACGTCCAAGCCGTTCGCGGTGATGATGGCGAGCCTTAAAGAGGTCGACCGTCACACCGAGCTCTGTGATCAGGAGCGCGAGCTCCTGCGGTCCCCAGAGGCCCCGATCGTGCTTCTCCGGTGGCGGCGGGATCGATCGACGGTCGCCCGCTCGGTCGCCCCGGAGAACCGTTACCTCGGGGTCATGCTCCCCTACACGCCGCTTCATCACCTGCTCCTGCGCGACGCGGGCCGACCCCTCGTGATGACCAGCGCTAACCTGAGCGGGGAGCCGCTCGTCGTGGACCGGGATGAGGCGCTGCGCAAGCTCGCCTCGATCGCTGACGCCTTCCTCTTCCACAACCGCGAGATCCACGTGCGCTGCGACGACAGCGTCTATCTGGTGGAAGAGACTCCCCAGGTCGTCCGACGCGCCCGCGGCTACGCCCCCTCGCCGATCGACCTGCCGTTCCGGTCGCGCCCGATCCTCGCCTGCGGGGCGCAGCTCAAGAACACGTTCTGCCTCACCCGCGACGCACACGCCTTCCTGAGCCCGCACATCGGGGACATGGAGAACGAGGAGACCCTCGACCACTTCACAGCGATGATCGCCCATTACGAGTGCCTCTTCCGCATCGAGCCGCGGCTTATCGCCTGCGACCTGCACCCCGAGTACACGCCGACGAAGTTCGCCGTGGCGCTGGCCCGCGAGGCGGGCCTCCCGTGCGTGGCGGTGCAGCACCACCACGCGCACATCGTGAGCTGCCTCGTCGAACACCGGATCGACGGCCCGGTGATCGGCGTGGCGTTCGACGGGACCGGGTACGGAACCGACGGCGCGATCTGGGGCGGGGAGTTCCTGATCGCCGACTGGAGGCGCTGCGAGCGGGTCGGCCGGTTCCAGTATCTGCCGATGCCCGGCGGGGAGGCAGCGATCAGGAAGCCCTACCGGATGGCTCTTGGAGTGCTCGACGCCCTCTTCGGAAGGCCGGTCGATCTCGCGGGGCTCCCGCTGGGCACGGCCGACCCGGTCGAACAGCGGGTGATCGCCGAGCAGATCGCGCGGCGTATCAACACGCCGCTCACCTCCTCGGCCGGGCGGCTGTTCGACGCCGTGGCCGCGCTCGCCGGTGTACGCTTCGAGGTCGACTACGACGCTCAGGCGGCGATCGAGCTCGAGATGCAGGCGGCGCAGGCCAACGGCGAGTCGGGGAGCTACCCGTATACCGTGGGTCGTGAATCCGGGCTGCGGGTGGTACAATGGGAGAAGCTGTTCGATGCCATTCTCTCCGACCTGCGCGCACACGTGGCAACACCGATCATCGCCCGACGGTTCCACAACACGATCGCCCGGATGACGGCGGCCGTCTGCGGGCAGATCGCCGGGGAACGGGACATCGCGCGTGTGGCGCTGAGCGGAGGGGTGTTCCAGAATAGGCTTCTGTCGCGGCTTGTCACTGCGGCGCTGCGCGACCAGGGCCTGGAGGTCCTAACCCATCGGGACGTTCCCTGCAACGACGGTGGGATCTCCCTCGGGCAGGCGGTGGTCGCGCACTTTCAGGCACAGGAGAGGAAGGGAGGCCAGCCATGTGTCTAGCGATACCCGCACTCGTGAAGGTGATCGACGGCACGACAGCGCAGGTGGAGATCGGCGGGGTCACCCGTCCGGTCAGCCTCCGCCTCACGCCACGTGCCAAGGTCGGGGACTACGTGATCGTCCACACCGGATTCGCGATCAACGTCCTCGATCAGGAGGAGGCCACCGAGACCCTGCGGCTGTTCGATGAAATCGCCCAGGCCGCACAAGAGGAGGAAGGAGCTTGAGGTTCATCTCGGAGTACCGCCGGGCCGACCTCGCCAGACCGCTCATCGCACGGATCGCCTCGCGGTCCCGTAAGCCGGCAAGCTTCATGGAGTTCTGCGGCGGGCACACCGTGACGATCTTCCGCTACGGGATCCGGCAGGTCATGCCCGAAACGATCACGATGCGCTCCGGGCCCGGTTGCCCGGTCTGTGTCACCGCGAACGAGGACCTGGACAAGGCGATCGCCTTGTCGCGCGTCCCCGGTGTGATCCTCGCGACCTTCGGCGATATGCTGAAGGTCCCTGGGAGCCGTTCCAGCCTGCAGACCGCCAAGGCGGAGGGTGCGGACATCCGCGTCGTCTACTCCACCCTCGACGCGCTCCAGATCGCCCGCGGGCACCCGAAGGGACAGGTGGTCTTCCTGGGCATCGGGTTCGAGACCACCGCGCCGACGGTCGCTGCCTCGATCCTCGAGGCCAAGGAGACCGGCATCGCGAACTACTCCGTCCTCGCCCTCCACAAGTTGAGCCCCCCAGCGATCCGGGCCCTTCTCGACGCGAAGGAGACGGCAATCGATGGGATGATCTGCCCGGGGCACGTCTCCGCGGTGGTCGGCTCGCAGGCCTGGGGGTTCATTGCCCGCGACTACGGGATCCCCTGCGTGGTCGCGGGGTTCGAGCCGCTGGACGTGCTGCAGGCCATCGACATGCTGGTGGAGCAGGTGGAAGCAGGCGAGGCACGGGTCGAGATCGCCTACCGCAGGGGGGTACAACCCGATGGAAACCGTGAGGCGCTGCGCCTCATGAACGAGGTGTTCGCGCCCTGCCCGGCCGCATGGCGGGGCATGGGGACGATCCCGGGAAGCGGCCTACGAGTGAGGGAGGCGTTCGCCGAGTTCGACGCCGACCGGCTGTTTGATATCGATCCCGGCCCGACCCTCGCGCCGCAGGGGTGCCTGTGCGGTGACGTGCTGC
Source organism: uncultured Thermotogae bacterium (assembly GCA_964495585.1). Classification (GTDB taxonomy): domain Bacteria; phylum Bipolaricaulota; class Bipolaricaulia; order UBA7950; family UBA9294; genus CAZBWD01. The sequence continues at coordinate 11,174 of CAZBWD010000024.1, read as the reverse complement.
GCGCCGTAAAGACCCCGCACGACTGCCCGCTGTTCGGGACGGCCTGCACACCGGAGAGTCCCGTCGGCCCGTGCATGGTCTCCGCCGAGGGGAGCTGTGCGACCTACTACGCGTACGCGAGGGCGGATGACCGATAAGATCCTGCTCGCCCACGGAAGTGGCGGTCGGCTCGCCCATCGACTGATCGATGAGGTGGTCATCGCCGCGCTCGGCAACCCGATCCTCGACCGGCTCGACGACGCCGCAGTCCTCGATCTCGAGGGGCGCATCGCGTTCACGACCGACAGCTACGTCGTGTCCCCAATCTTCTTCCCGGGAGGGGACATCGGCCGGCTCGCGGTGTGCGGGACGATCAACGACCTGTCGACCTCCGGCGCGAGGCCGCGCTACCTCTCCCTGTCGCTGATCGTCGAGGAGGGACTCCCGCGCGAGGCCCTCGCGCGGGTCCTCGCCTCGATCCAGGTGACCGCGGAGGAGGCGGGGGTGGCGATCGTCACCGGAGACACGAAGGTCGTCGAGCGGGGAAGCGTCGATCGGCTGTACATCAACACCGCGGGGGTCGGCGAGATCCCTGCCGGGATCGACCTGTCGGGCAGAAACGCCCGGCCCGGCGATCTCGTGCTACTCTCCGGGTCGATCGGCGACCACGGGATCGCCGTGATGAGCGTCCGGGAGGGACTGCGCTTCGGGACGGCGCTCACCAGCGACTGCGCGCCGCTTTCCGGGCTCGTCGCGGACATGATCGCCGCGAGCGAGAAGATCCGCTGCCTGCGCGACCCGACCCGCGGGGGGCTCGCAACTACGCTCAACGAGCTCGCCGGGCAGTCCGGCGTGCGGATCGTCGTCGAGGAGGAGAAGATCCCGGTGAAGGAAGAGGTCGTGGCCGCCTGCGAAATGCTGGGGTTCGACCCGCTGTACGTGGCAAACGAGGGCAAGCTCGTCGCGGTGGTGGATCCGCAGGATGCAGAGCGGGTCCTTGCCGCCATGCACGAAACCCCCTACGGGAAGGAGGCGGCGATCATCGGTCGGATCGAGGACGGTCCCTCCGGTCGAGTGGCGATGAGAACCCGGCTGGGGGCCACGCGCCTCGTCGACATGCTGGTCGGGGACCTGTTACCGAGGATCTGTTAGGCCATGCACGAACTGTCGATCACTGAGGCCATGTTGAACGTCGTCCTGGAAGAGGCGAAAAAGAACCACGCCACTTGCGTGCGGCGGGTGGACATCGCCATCGGGGCGATGACCGGCGTTGTCGACGAGTCGGTGCGCTTCTACTTCGAGCTCCTGAGCGAAGGGACGGCGGCTCAAGGAGCACGACTCGTCTTCTCGAGCATCGCCGCGAAGATGTGCTGCCGGCGCTGTGGGGCGCAGTTCCCGCTTGCGCCGTTCGATTTCACCTGTCCCGAGTGCGGCCAGACGGAGCTTGAAATCGTGGAAGGCAAGGAGCTGTTCATCAAGAGCATCGAGGTGAATGATGGAAGTGAAAGTCCTGAAGAACATCCTGAGCGCGAACGATCAGCGGGCGAAGGAGAACCGCGGTCTGTTCGACAGCGGCCGAATCTTCACCGTGAACGTGACCGCCTCTCCCGGGGCGGGGAAGACCAGTCTGATCCTGGCGACGATCCGCGCTCTACGAGCGACGCACCGGATCGGCGTGGTCGAGGGAGACGTCAGCTCGAGCATCGACGCGGAGGCGGTCGACAGGGAAGGGATTCCCGTCGTCCAGATCAACACCGGCGGGGCCTGTCACCTGGACGCGACCATGCTGTCGAACGCGTTTCCCGACCTTCCGATGGATGAACTTGACCTCCTGATCGTGGAAAACGTGGGGAACCTCATCTGTCCCGCTTCCTTCGCTCTCGGGGAGCACCTGAACCTGCTCGTCGCGAGCGTCCCCGAGGGGGACGACAAGCCGTACAAGTACCCGCTGATGTTCAGCAAGTCCGACGTGATCGTGCTCAACAAGACCGACCTCCTGCCGTTCGTCCCGTTCGGTCGGGACGCCTTCGTGAAGGCCGTGCGAGGACTGAACGATCACGCCCGGATCTTCGCGGTCTCCTGCGTGAGCGGAGAGGGGATCGATCAATTCACCGCGTGGCTCGCCGAACGGATGGAGCAGGAACACGTCGCCGTATTCCACTGAGCCCACCGCACCGGCCTTCGCGGGAAATCGAAGCGCCGGCCCAGCGGTTCACGGAGCGCCCGGCACGCGGGAGCGTCAAGACACGCTCGATCTCCACGGCCCAGTTTCCCGTCTGAGATCGGGCTTGACGCCCTGCACGGATCGCGATATGGTCAATGAAGTCTTTGGGACGGGGAGGAGCTGTATGCGGCACCTTGGCCGCCTGAGCCTCGCTATCTTTTTGTTTGAGCTCGCATGCCCCCTGGCCGGCCTCGCGCTGCCGCCGTGCGCTTACACCCCAGCGGAGAGTCTCTTCTCCCAGCTCACCCTCCAGGGCAACCTGCGTTCCGAACGCGACGTTTCCTCGCCGTCCTCGCTCGGCGGCGAGCTCACCGCAAATTTCACCCGGCTGTTCGCCTCCACGCCGTCGGCCTACAGCCTCGGAGGGACAGCGGATCTCTCGATCGGCACGACTGGTCCGGCACTGAAGTTGAACGGCTCCGGCGACTTCATGCGGTTCATCGAGGACGATCGCTTCGCAGTCGCCGCCCTGAAGGTCAACTACACTGGGACGAGCGGCCTCGAGATCGATCTCACCGGCGGGCTGGGCGTGGGGCGGTTCCGCGACGTTACGCCGCTGGCCAAGGCAATCCGGATTCAGGACGACTTGCTCGATCGCGGCATCCTCCTCGCTCCCTTCACCGACGAGACCCTAGAGACCCTGGCCCAGGAGATCGGTCGGGTCGGCGCCACCGTCAGCGACCAGCTGGCCGTGCTCGAGCAGGCGATCGTCGCCACGGGGCTCGTCAAGGGAAACGCACTGGGAGCGCGCGGTCTGCTTGCGATGGAGAACATTCTTGCCTCCTCCGGCGATGCCCGCCTCTGCGGTTGGGATTTCCAGGCGCGGGTCGGCGGTGCAGTCATCGGGCTGCCCTCGCCAACACCGAGCGAGGTGGTTGCGCTTCAGGCACGCTGCGCCCGCGCTCCTGATCCCGTTTCCCAGTGGACGGCGAGCGTACAGTGGATGTCGGGGTTCTCGCCGCTCCGCCGCTACCTGGTCACCGCCACCTTGTCCTACGGACGGCGGGTTGCCGAAGGGTTCCGCCTTGTCGCGACCTACGATTTCACGCGCGACGACCAGTGGTCCACACCGGGCGTGCGCTACCTCGAGCAAGACGTGACCTCGACCCTGACAATCCAGTTGAGCTCCGGCCTGAACTTGGCCGTGAACGGGAAGCTCTCCTACGACACCCGCGTCGGCCAGGTCACGAGCCTGCTTCTCGTCCAACTGAGCTACGATGTCTTCTAGGAACACCGATGGATGAGGTCATTCGCGCCACCGGGCTCGTAAAGCACTTCGAAGGCAACACGGCGCTCGCCGGGCTCGACTTGTCGGTGGATCGGGGCGCGCTCTACGGGCTCGTCGGGCCGAACGGGGCCGGAAAGACGACGCTCATCCGGATCCTCTGCGGCCTGCTCATGCCGGACGCCGGTACCGCCCGGGTGCTCGGATGGAAGGTCCCGAGCTTCCATGTCCGCTCGCAGATCGGGTACATGCCGCAGGGGATCGCGCTGTACGCTGATCTCACCGTCCGCCAGAACCTGTCCTTCTTCGGGGAGCTCTACGACCTGCCGCGCCGCACCCTGCACGAACGGGTCGACGAGGTCCTCTCCCTCGTCCAGCTCCTCGACCGGGCGGACCAGCGGGCCGGCGGATTGGCCGGCGGGATGCAGCGACGGGTCTCGCTCGCCTTGAGCCTGCTCCACAAGCCGCAGCTCCTGTTCCTCGACGAACCGACGGTCGGCGTGGATCCCCGCATGCGAAATGCCTTCTGGGAGCACTTTGAGGAACTGGCAAGCCAGGATGTGACCCTGCTCATCACGACGCACATCATGGATGAGGCGGCGCACTGCCGGACGATCGGGTTCCTCAACCAGGGGCGGCTCCTCACCCAGGGGACTCCGAGGGAGATCCTCGAGCGGACCGGGGAGAGCGCCCTCGAGGCGGCGTACACGACGCTCGAGACGATGGAGGCCGAATGAAGACCTGGATCATCGCCAAGAACGTCCTGCGGCGGGTCGTGCAGGACCCGCGCACGCTCATCCTCATCGCGCTGACGCCGCTTCTGTTCATCCTGCTCTACGGGTACTCCTTCACCTCGGGACGCCCGACCCACCTGCAGCTGGTCGTGGTGAACCAGGATAACGGGCTCGCCTCCGTGCGAACGGAGGCGGCAGGGCGGGTCACCCTCTCGCTCGCCCTCGGCGATCGGCTCGTGCAGTCGCTCTCCCCCCAGGAATTCACCGTGGTGCACGAGGACAATCCGGCGGCCGCGCAGGCGGCGGTGAAGCGCGGGCACGCGTGGGCTGCCCTGATCCTGGCGAAGAACTTCTCGCAGGGGATGGTCGACGACGCGCTGAGCTCGACCGGGCGCCACACGTTCCCCTACGAAGGGCGCACGATCAGCGTTCTGCCCCCCGAGCAAACCGAGCATGGCTTCGCACAGCTGGTCCTCGACGACAGCAACCCCTCGGTCTCCGAGGCAGTCCTCGGGGCTCTCGAGACCGCCTTCTCCAACCTGCTCGCTGAAGGACAGGAAGCCCCGCCGACCACGAACCCGCTCGGGGTGGAGCCGCTCTACGGCGGGGGCACGGTCAGCCTGCTCGACTACACCGCGCCAGGGGTGATCGGGTTCGCGATGACCCTGATCACGATCATGCTCACGGCGATCTCCATCGTACGGGAGCGCACGACCGGGACCCTGCCGCGGATCCTCGTCGCTCCGGTCCACTCCTTCGAGGTCACCCTCGGGCATACCCTCGCCTTCGCCCTGATCTCCATCCTGCAGGTGGCCGAGCTGTTCGCCGTCTCGTACCTGCTCTTCCACATCCGCTTCTTGGGGAGCCCGCTTCTCGTCGCCCTGATCGTCGCGGTCTACGCCATCGTCCTTCAGGGGATTGCGACGCTCCTGTCCACCCTCGCCCGCAACGAGTTCCAGGCGATGCAGTTCATCCTCGTCATCCTGATTCCCTCAATCATGATCAGCGGCGTGTTCTGGCCGATCGAGGCGATCCCAACGCACATCCGCTTCCTGTGCTACGCGAGCCCCCTGACCTACACCAACATGGCGCTGCGTGAGGTGATGCTCCGCGGCCGCGGCATCGCGGGGATCGGCCTCGAGCTGGGTGCGCTCGGCGGACTCGCCGTCCTGACGCTCGGCGTGGGGATCGCGTCGATGCGGCGCCAGGGCCGTTCCGGCTGAGGCATCGATCAGGATCGGGAGAATTCCCTTTCCCGTCCCCTGCTCCCCGCAGATCTCCCGGGGGCCTCGCGGGCCCGTAGAGTAAAGAGGGAGCGACATCCGCCCTGATCGGACACAACCGTTTCTGTATAGTGGGCCCGGATCACACGATGTCACCCTTACGATGACCGATAACGACGGGAAGAGTGATCCCATCACATCTGCTGTCGATGCGAAGTGACGAAAAGGAGACTGTCCCCTTTCTTGAATGCGGCGGTGAGCATGCGGACGAGTCGGTACACCGCTTCGCTCACTTGGGGGGACATGGCGCACCCCAATTCCGTCTGCGCGGGTTGAATCCCAATGAAGTACGCGGCCGTCCCGGCGTCTCGACAGACTGTATCGACAAACAGCCTGGGGGAGAGCGCATGCGTGGAGGAGATCACGGAATTCATCTCTTTCGGTGTAAATGCGGCGATCGTCCCTGCCGCCGCCCCGAAGTCGACGGCATCGATGATAAGCAAGCAGTGCGGGGCGTGGTCTCTGATCTTGTGGATGTAGTTTTCCGGCGTGGTCCCGGCGTCGATCAGCACGGCGGCGACTTTCCCCATGAGCCGGCGGCAGACCCGTGGGCCGGCGCCGTCATCGCCCTTCAGTGTGTTCCCGACTCCGACAATGACCGTGCTGTGGTTACATAGCTCGGCCAGCCTCTCAAACACCCGCTCCTCAGTGTACATGCGATCCTTACAGCCTGATATTCAGTTTGTACTTGCACTTGGGACACAGGATTCGCATGAAATCAGTTGTTTGCACAGTTTCGTCGCCGCGTTGATGCGGGTCGCCGCCCTGAGGGCTGGTGGAGAGTTCACCCCTCTTGGCGAGCAGCAGCGAGGGGTTGGAATAGGCAAGGGGCCCGAGCTTCTCATACAACCAGATGAGGTGCTTCTTGGTGCCGATCACCGCACCGCACCTCTCGCACAGCTGCAGCTCGAACGCGTGTGTCTCGATGGTGCTTCCCCGATCCATGGTAGACAGCTCCCACTCGGTCGACAACTGTATGCCGTCCCTGGTCGTACAGAGGTCGGCGCAGTTGCCACAGAAGATGCAGGTGTCATAGCGAAGGGTGAGTATCCTTACCGCCGGACTCGCTGCCAAATCCTCGATCTGAGTGAGCGCTTCGGTCGGGCATGCGTTGACGCATGCGCCGCACCCGATACAACTCTCGAGATCGAATCCCGGTTTACCCCTGTACTTGTCTGGTACCACACACGGTTCGGCAGGAAATCGAGTCGTAAACCGCGGTGAGAAGACGGCGGTAACGGCCTCTCGCAGTTCTCTCAACTTCGGCAGACGCAATGTATGACTCCTGTCTCCTTTCGTGTGCGAGCGAACCACAAAACCGCTCTCTCACGTCGTCCGATTCGTCTCATCAACGGCCTCTTCCCCATACTTGTCGACAACGCTCTTCTCCCATAACCGCACGCCGGAGGCGTATGCGCCTTTGGCGATGGCATGGGCCGCAGTAGGCGAGGTCAACAGGATGAACAGCGCGCAGATCAACGCCTTCGCCGCTGTCGGTTCCCAACCGACGGCAACCGCAACCCCGACCAACAGCAATATGGTTCCCAAGGTTACGCATTTCGTCGCTGCCTGCAGGCGATTGTAGACATCGGGAAAACGTACCAGCCCGATACAACCGAAAACATCGAACAGAATGCCGATGGTGATCAGAATGTATCCTACGATATCACTCATCGAAACTCCTCCCTTCGAGGAACTTCGCCAATGCTATCGTCCCGATGAAGCTGAGCAGCGCCCAGGCGAGAGCGACGTTCAGATAGAAGTCCTGGCCGGTGACCATCCCCAGAACAGCGCAAAACCCCACTACGACAATGCCGAGTATGTCTATCGCCACGGTTCTGTCAGGAGCGCTGGGGCCACGGCCGATTCGGTACAGGCAGAGGAAACAGCAGATAGTCAGCCCGGTGTAGAACAGCGTTATCATCGCCCCCTCCTTCTACTCACAGATCCTCCTTAAGAACCACTCAAATCTCCGTCCGATCAGTCTCGTCGCCACCTCGATGTCGCTGGAGCGCACGTTTATCCAGTGGATGTAGAGGAACCCGTCATCCGTCAAATCCACGGTCAATGTTCCCGGGGTAAGCGTAATCGAGTTCGCCAACGCGGTGATGCCGGTGGCTGTCGAAAGCCCTGTTCGGATCTTCACGATGCCTGGGTTTATCGGCATCTTCGGATGCAGGGCACGGTAGACGACATCCAGGTTCGCCTTCATCACGTAGTAGAAGAATACCGGCAGATAGATCAATAACCAGAAGATCCGTATCGGCGAGATGAACACAAGATGTTCCTTGGGCAAGATCTCGTGGAACAGGATGGCGGCGATGATCGAAACGACCAAGCCGGCAACCAGGACCTGAATATCAACCTTCCCGTCGGCGAACGGCCAGGTCAATCCCACCCATATGAGAAATGACAGTCCGAAGTAGACCACTCGCCTCATACTACGTCACCCCTCACATCGATCCCCTGCTGATCATCTTGGCCGAATACCCGAGTCCGTCGATCAGCACCTTCACCGCAGGATCAAGTATGTTGTTCTTCAACGTCGGTATGATCACAAGCAGCCCCATACATACACACAGAGCGGCCAGAACAACCATGGCCACGACCATCGATCCTCTCTCTTCTCTTATGTTTTGAAGCCCATCGGGGAGCTCGCCGAGGAACACGTATCTCTGGACCTTAAGGTACATGATCAACGTGCACACACTGACGAACACGATAATCGCCGCCACCCAGATGAAGCGTGCCTGCACCGCAGCGATCACCATGATCAATTTGCTCCAGAATCCGCTGAACGGCGGGACACCCGCGATCGAGGCCGAGGCCACCGTGCAGGCTGCACGCGTAAACGGGAGCTTCCCTGCCAGTCCGCCCATCTGGCGCAGCTGTCGCGTGCCGGTTGACATCTCGACCGAACCGCTTGTCAAGAACAGCAATGCCTTATAAACAGAGTGATTGATCAGATGAAACAACCCGCCGAGGAAGGCCAACGAGGCCCAAGTCATGCTGCCGCCGCGGGAGATGATCAACCCACCTAGGCCAATTCCGAGCACGACATAACCGAGCTGGCTGATGCTTGAATAGGCCAACAGCCGTTTGAAATCCCACTGGCCGAGCGCAAGAAACGCGCCGACGATCATGCTCACGATCCCGAGAGTGATCAAGATCCAGGCCACGGGCAACGATACGCCGAACACATTGAACACCACGCGCACAAGGGCATACACCCCGAGTGCCTTGATCAACACCCCGGAGAGCATCGCCGAAATCGGAGCCGGTGCCGATGGGTGCGCATCCGGAAGCCAGGCGTGGAAGGGCACCAAGGCGGCCTTCAGCCCGAAGCCTGCGATGAACAAAGACAACGCGAAGGCGAGTCCGGCGTTCAAACCGGAGCTCTGAATCGCCGCTGAGATATAGGCCATGTTGAGCGCACCGGTGTTGCCGTAGGTGAGGGCGATCGCAAACAGGACGAGTATGGACGCGATGCTCCCCAACACCATGTACTTGAACGATGCCTCCAGTTCCTCAGCGCCGCACCCAAAACCGACGAGGGCATAGGACGCGATGGAGGCGATCTCCATGAACACAAACAGGTTGAAGATGTCGCCAGAGAGGACCACCCCGTTCATGCCGGCGACCATGAGCAAGAACAGGCTCAGATACTTCGCCTTGGCGGTGTACTGCTCCATGTACCTGACGCTGAACAGCATCGCCGCAGCGCTGACGACCCCGATAGAAAGGAGCAACAGCGCGCTCAGGCCGTCAAGGACGAGATTGATCCCGAGCGGGATCGGCCATTTCCCAACCTGGTAGACGCCGTGCTTGCCGATGGAGAGGATTGCGAAAGCGAGAAGAGAGCCGGTCGCCAGATTGGCCAATAACGTGGCGGCTTTCTTGCCTCTCCCGCCGATAATAGGAAGGAAGAATGCTGTCGCCAGTGGGATAGCGACGAAAAGAGGCAAAGGGATGCTCATCCTCTCAGCCTCCTTATCTCGGTAATGTCAAAGGTGTGATATTCCCCGTAGATCCTGACACATATTGAGATCATGAGCGCCAAAGAGCCAAGGCTGATGACGATCGCCGTGAGCACAAGCGCCTGGGGCAATGGATCAACGCACCTGCTGAGAAAGCCGGCAGCGAGTTGCTGCGTCCCCGGCTGGAGCTGCGCCTTGTCCACTATCGGGGCGACGCCGCCCATGCGGTATCCCAACATGATAAGAAAGAGATTGGCGGCATACTCCATGATCATGATCCCGAGCACGATCTTCACCATGTTCTTCTTGATGGCGACACAGTAGAGACCGATGACGAACAGCAGGAAACACAGCTCGTATAGCATCAGGTTCTCTCCTTTTTCTCGACCGGCATCTCGGATTCGGTGTCCTTACCCCAGATGGAGAGAGAGAGGATGACCAAGAACAGTGAGGTGCCAACCTTGAGACCGATGGCGATGTTGGACAAGGGGATCGTGCCCGCACTGACGAGATGGAACGCCGCGCCGGGGAGGTAGTGCTGATAGAGGAAGTCGACAAAGAAGGAACCCCCGATGACGAGGCCGAACACCGCGATCAAAGCGAAGAGCAAGGCGCCCGCGCAATCCAGCTTTGACGCCACGAACAGAGACAGGTTCCTCTCGGCGTACTGTCTGCCGAATGCAAGCATGAGCAACACGTAGGAGGAAGCCAGTATCACGCCACCGGCAAAACCTCCGCCCGGCGTGAGTTGTCCGAAGAGAACGATATAAACGCCGAACAGGAAGATGAGGACCTTGACCCAGCCCGCGATTGTCTTCACGATGATCGTCATGCCGCTCATTCGTCCGAGCCCCCCACGAGCTTCCTGCTCTTCTTTCGCAGGATGATGGTAGCACCGATGATCGACGTGAACAGCACCGCTGTCTCACCGAGCGTGTCATAGGCGCGAAAATCCAATATCACTCCTGAAACGAGGTTCGCCGCCCCTGTGAGTTTCAATCCCTGACCGATGTAGGTCTGGGAAGCGGCACCGGGCACCAGCGTAAAGATGGGCGTTCCTAGACGGGGCAGGACGTCAAGGACCCGAATGCCGGCGAGGAAGATCACGGCGATAATCGCCACGGAGACGACAACCCCGAAGAACTCCCGCTCTCCGCTGATCGCGGTCAGATCGCGCGAGATGGTGGCGCGAATGAGAATGATCAACCCCAACACCTCCACCACGATCTGCGTTATCGCGATGTCCGGCGCACAGAGGAATAGGAACATCAGAGAACCGCCGAAGCCGATGGCGCCGACACAGATTACCGAACTCAACAGGTTTCTCGTCTCCACCGCGATCACGGCGGCGATGATCATGAACAAAGCCAGGGCATAGAAGATCATCATTTGAACCTCACCAAATCCTGCATAGCACGAATAGGATCGCCACCACTCCCAGCGTCACCCACGTCAGGTACATCGGGAGCAGCCCTGAATGCAGCCAGCGCAACAGGTCCGACATCGCCTGGCCCGCCTTCCCCGTCCCGTTGTAGGGATCGAAAGCGCCCCGGTCCTGCCACGCGTACAACCGACGCAGCCCGCGCATCGAAGAGATCGTCTTGTAGAAGTGCGTCCCGGGAATGATTATCTGGTCGTTATCTTGCGCCTCCCCACACGACCACGTCGGCACGATTCTCACCTGCTTGGTCAACCGTCCGATGACGAGGATGACCAGGCCGATGGCGATCCCGATGAGGATCAGCCCGGGGG
>CAZBWD010000023.1:0-15437 GCA_964495585.1 uncultured Thermotogae bacterium | reverse complement strand
ATGGGGCTTCCCCCGGGCAGTACCCGCCGGCTGCCGCTCGAGGCGACCGACCGGTTGCTCGCCTCGACGCACGGGCTGCCGTTGTCTTTTGTGATCGGCCTGTTTCGCGGCGTGGCGCGGGAGATGGTCCTCATCGGGGTGGAGCCGGAGGACCTGTCCCTGGGAGAGGGGCTCTCCCCCTCCGCTCAGGCGGCGATGGACCGGCTGTGCCGGCTGCTGGAGAAAGACGGGATCGAGACCATTTCCACGCTTCCGGGCTGACCGCACGGCGGACGGGGCGGAGAGCGAGGAGGACACGAGGCAATGGGCACCGACCGAACCAGCGTCCTGCGCGAGACCGACCTCTACGGGCCGGTGCGCGACTACTTGCTCGCGCAGGGGTACACCGTGCGCGCGGAGGTGCAGGGCTGCGACGTCGCCGCGTACAAGGACGGCGAGCTCGTCGTGGTCGAGCTTAAGCGCCGTCTGAGCGTCGAGCTTCTGATCCAGGCGATCGACCGACAGGCCCTGACCGACAGCGTGTACGTCGCCGTGCCCGGGCCGTCCGGCAGGGGCCGAAGGTACCGCTTGGGCGCGGTGCAGCGGCTTCTCCAGCGGTTGGGGCTCGGGCTGTTGCTCATCGAACCGCGGCGCGGCCGTGAGGCGGTGCGGGTCGTGTGCCATCCCACCCCGTTGCGCAAGCGGCGCGGAGCCAAGGCCCGGCTTGCGATGCTCGAGGAGATGATCGGCCGCAGCGGGAACCGCAACCTCGGCGGAAGCACCCGCCGGGAGATCCTCACCACCTACCGGGAGGAGGCGCTGTTCATCGCCGTGTGCCTCGACCGGTACAGCTCGCTCTCCCCGCGGGCGCTGCGCGGCCTCGGCACCGGCCCGAAAACGACCTCCATCCTCTACCGGAACGTCTACGGGTGGTTCATCCACCCGGAGCGCGGCGTGTACGCGCTCTCGCCACGTGGACGGGCCGCGCTCACCCGCTACCCCGACCTCGTCGAGGAGCTCTCCGGCCTGCTCGATCCGCCCGCGGGGTCTCCGAAAGAGACGTGATGCACAAAGAGGCCCGGTTCGAGGTCCGGGGGATCGGCGCAGTCCGGCTGCGGCTCGTCCCGACGCAGGCGGAGGTCACGCAGGCGGAGCGGGAGAAGCGCTCGCGCGGGTTCTTCCTCCACCTCGTGGCGGAGCTTGTCCTCGACCCGCCGTTCTCCTGCCAAGCGTGGGCCGCGCTGCCGGAGGAAGCGCTCCTGCCGATCGCCGTGCGCCTGGCCGAGGCGAACGGGCTGTCGGTGCTGTTTCGCCCCAAGCAGGAGAAGCCCTTCTACAACGCGTTTCGAAACGCATGGCGAATGAGCCGGGCCGGCCACAATGAGGCGGTGTTCCAGCGGGCGATCGCCCTCTGGAAGGCCCACCTCGCGGCGCGCCTGGCGCGGGCTCAGACAGCCTACGACCGCGCGGTCGGCGATGACCGAGACGCGGTGAGCCGCCTGGCGCAGGCCGGGTTCATCCTGTCGCCGGACACCCTCTCGCGGCCCGGCGTGCGGGAGGCGGCGCGGCGCGAGGAGGAGATCGTCGCGGCGTTCTCACGCCTCTTCCCGGACCGGACGCTGCACGCCCTGGTCGAGCGGTGGTTCGACCTCCTGCCGTTCGCGCAGCGGGAGCGGGTCATCCGAGACGCATTCAGTGCTTTCCTGCGCGGAGAGTACGCGCTTTCGATCTACGGGTTCTTCCCCCAGCCCGAAGGGGTGCTCTGGGACCTGCTCTTCCGGTGGAACCCGGCCGAAGCAACGCTCGAAGAGCTTATCGGCACGCAGAATCGGACCTTCGTCACGGTGGAGGCCCTGATCCGGGAGGTCCTCTCCGCGCTCGTCGGGGAGGAGGAGCCGCCGTTCTACCGGTTCGTCAAGTTCATCGCCTTCGCGGATGACGGGACCCTGAACCGCCATGCCGTAGAGCACGGGGCCTCGACCGCCTTCGGGACGCGCGAGAACGCCCTGCGGCTGATCCTCTTCCTCGACTTCATCCACTTCGCGCTTCGCCATCTCTTGCCCGAAGAAGGGGAAGCCGGCGCGGCAGCCCCCACGCCGGATTCCCAGGGCTAGCAGCCTGTGTGGGAAATGCAATATCGGTCCCTCTTCGGCACCGGGTCGTCCGCGGAGCCGGGAACGACGGAAAGCAACTTAGGAGGTCTCCAAGCTGCAAAACCCGCAATATAATAGTATTGAGACTTCTTCTCTGGGTGACTGAAGAAGCACTTTGCTCTGCGACGAGCCGGCTGTTTTTCAGCTCCACGAGCCACCCAGAGGAATACTCACACAGGCTGCTAGGTGGTGTCCGGCGTTGCCGCGCCGATCGGACCGGGCTATGATCTTGCCATCCGGCAGGAGGGGTGACGTCGATGTCGATTCCCACGGTGGCACTCATTTTCGGCGATCCGTTCCGCTGCGAGCAGGCCCTTGCCGCCCGCCACGAGGCGATCCTTGAGGATGGTCCGGGCACCGAGCGTCGAGCGATGTTCGGCGACGAGGTCGACCTCCCGGCGTTCGCCACGGAACTGTCATCCTCCCCGCTGTTCGCGCGGGGGCGGCACTTCGTCATCCGACGCGCCGAAGCGATCAAGCCCAAGGCGTTTACACGGCTGGCCGGGCAGCCGCTTCCCGAGGGGACCTACCTGACGTTTCTCGCCACCGACCTCAAGGCCACGAGCCCGCTCGTGAAGGCGGCAAAGACGGCAGTGACCGTCCAGGCGGTCCCGCGACCGGCCGGAGTGCGGCTTGAACGGTCCGCAGCCGCGCTCTTCTCCTCTGCAGGGATTCGGCTTTCACCGCGCACGGTCAAGGCACTCGTCGAACGGTCCGGCGGGGATCTCCTCGCCCTCGCCGGCGAGGCCCGCAAGCTCAAGACCTACCTTGCGGGCAAGACCGCTGATCCTCACAGGGTGGAGGAGCTCACCTTCTCCGCGGGGGAGGGATCGGTGTATCCGCTGCTCGACCGGATCGGGGAGAGAGACCCGCGCGCGGCGCTGCGGTGCCTGGCCGGGCTGCACGAGGACCCCGGCCGCGCCCTCTCCGCGGCGCTCCGACACCTCTCGCGGCTCCTCATGGTGCGGGCGCTCCAGGACGCCAAGACGGATACGGCAACGATCGGCTCGCTCTTGGGATCACCGTCGTGGCTGGTCTCACGGCTCGCCGATCAGGCCAAGCGACACGCCTACGGCGAACTGAGGGCCGCGCTCGACCGGGGAATCGACCTCGACGCAGGGGTGAAGCGCGGTCTCCTGCGCGCGGAGGACGCGCTTCACCTCTTGATCCTCGCCGCTACGACTTCGCCTCCGGCTGCACCTTGACCGGGATGTGCTCGGCGAAGCCCGCCTTCTCCATCAACAGGCGGGTCCCCACGAGGGCACAGTAGACGCTCCCCACGACGCCGATCGCCAGCGTGATCGCGAACCCCTTGACCGGCCCGGTCCCCACGAGCAGCAGGACCAGCGCGGTGAGCAGCGTCGTGCTGTTCGCGTCGATGATCGTGGAGAGAGACTTCTCGAATCCCGTCCGCACCGAGGCGAGCGGAGACTTGCCGGAGCGGCGCTCCTCCTTGATCCGCTCGAAGATGATCACGTTCGCGTCGACGCTCATACCGATCGTCAGGATGATTCCCGCGATCCCCGGCAGGGTCAGCGTGGCGCTGAAGACAACGAGTGCACCGAAGAGGATGAACATGTTGAGGAACAGCGCCAGGTCGGCGACCAGCCCCAACCACCGGTAGTAGAGCGGCATGTAGATCAGGATGAGGGCGAATCCCGTGACGATGGTGATCATCCCGCGCCGGATCGAATCCGCCCCGAGGGTCGGGCCGACCGTGTCCTCCTCCATGACCTTGACCGCCACCGGGAGCGCGCCGGCGCGCAGGACGATCGCGATCCGCGCCGCCTCGTCCTTGGTGAAGCGACCCTGGATCGTCGTCGAGTTCTGCACCGCCCGCCAGCCCTGCGCGGCCGCGCTCTTGATCGATTGGGTGATCTGCGGCGCGCTGTAGATGACGTGGTCGAGGACGACCGCCAGCTGATCACTGACGTTCAACTGCTGGAGCGCCTTGACGAACTGCTGCGCTCCGGCTTGGTTGAACGTGAGCGCGATGTACAGCTGGCCCGCGCTCTGCAACGACTGTGAGGTATGCACCCGCGCGTCGGAGAGGGCGGCTCCGGTGAGCAGCGGCTGAGAGTCGACAATGTAAGGGATCCCGTTTCGGTCCTTCAGGACCTCCTGCGTGGAGGAGGTGGGGACGAGGTCGGAGTTGGGACTCGTCCCCGCCTGGACGACCTTCATGAACTCGAGCATCGCGGTCTCGCCGATCAGTTGCCGCGCCTGTCCCGGATTCTGCACCCCGGGAAGATTCACGAGGACCCGGTCGGTCCCCAGCCCCTTGATCTCCGTGTTGGCCAATCCATACTGGTCGACACGGTTGCTCAAGATCGTGATGATCCGCTGGATGGTGTCCGACTGCTGCGCCGCGGTCATCTTCGAGACCCCCTGTGCCTGGAGCACCATCCGGACTCCTCCCTGCAGGTCGAGTCCGAGGTGGATCACCTTCTGGATAGGCCAGAACGGGTAGAGAAGAGCGAGAGCGCCGAAGAGGATGACGACAATGGTCCCGAATCGAACCCAATCGTTGCGCGCCATATTGCTGCGTGCCATTCCCTTTAGACCCCTTTATCGGCTATTTCGCGGTCTTGTCCACGATACTGCTCTTCGCGAGACGGATCTTCCCGCCGTCCTCGAGCTTCAGGACGACGGATGTGTCTCCGATCGAATCGATCTCCCCGTAGATCCCCCCCGCGGTGATGACATTGTCGCCCCGCTTGAGCCCCGCCACAAGTTCGCTGTGCTTGCTTTGGCGCCTGCGTTGCGGACGGATGAGCATGAAGTAGAAGACCGCCGCAAAGACCCCGAGAATCACGACCAGCGAGATGACCGAACTGCCCGCGCCAGAAGCCGTCGTCCCCTGGCCGAACGCTGCCACGCCCAGGAGAAGGGTCACAAGCCCCGCGATGAGAACAACCGCACTCCCCATTCTATCACTCCTTCGAACACTTGCTCGCCAACAGATGACGGTACACCCCGATCGCCAGAAAGACGAAGGCGATGCCGCCGATGGCCCCGATCACCGGGATCTCCTCGCGTCCCTGCAACCCCCTGCCCAAAGCAACAACACGCTCCAAGAGGGTGAAAACAGCGACCCAAATTATAACGTAAAGACTCGTCAAAATCGACGCCCGCGCCCGACGGCCGGCGCACGCCGCCACGAGATCGTACAGCACCGTCGCCGCCGGGACCACCATCCACAGGACGACCCATCCCCCCCACACCCCGGGAAGCAGACCCAGCGCAAACAGGAGGAGCAGGTGGCCGGGGAAGAGCGGCAGCAGCCGGGCCACCGCGTGATCCTCAACCTTCCCGCGATGCGAGCGGTAGAAGAGGTAGGCCACGAACAGGACGGTCTCCGTGCCGACCGCCGCCTGGAAGGCCGTCGCGAGGTGCCCGGCCGCGAGCACGATCCCCAGAAGCGCGAGGATCAGCGGATACGACCAGGCGGGCGGCGTTGGACTCATCGAAGCCATGGCAGGAGCGCCCGCGCCAGGAGGAAGAGGAAGGCGAACCCCAGCGTGTCGGTGAACGTGGTCAGGAAGATCGAGGATCCCAGCGCTGGATCGAGCCGCAGCGCCCGCAGGCCCAGAGGGATCACCGTGCCGGTGATCCCCGCGGTGACCAGGTTCAGGGTCATCGCCAGGAAGACGACGAGCCCCAGCGCGTAGGTCCCCTTCCAGACGTAACCCACCGCGCCGACGACGACCCCCATCGCCAGGCCGTTGAGGATGCCGAGCATCACTTCCTTGGCGAGGATCCGCCAGCCCTCACCCTTGGGCACCTCGCCGAGGGCGATCCCCCGGGTGACGATGGTCACGGTCTGCATCCCCGCGTTGCCCCCCTGCCCGGCGATGATCGGCATGAAGAAGGCGAGCACCGCGAACTTGGCGATCGTCGATTCGAAGGCGCCGACGACCGAGGCCGCCAGGAACGCGGTGAGCAGGTTGAAGTACAGCCACGGCATCCGCCACTTGATCGACTCGTACCACGGCGTGTCGACCCGCTCCTCCAGTGGCACGCCCTGCGAGCGGTAGATGTCCTCGGTCGCCTCTTCGCGGATCACGTCGATGACGTCGTCGATCGTGATGATCCCGAGGAGCCTCCCGCCGGCGTTGACGACCGGGAGCGCGTAGAAGTTGTACTTGTCGAATAGGCGGGCGACCTCCTCGGCGTCGGCCTCCACCGGGATCGAGATCACGTCGCGCTTCAGGAGAGAGGAGAGCGGGGAGTCCGGCTGGGCGAGCGCCATGTCCCGCAGGGAGAAGACGCCGAGCAGGCGTCCCTGCTCGTCGACCGCATAAGCGTAGTAGATCGTCTCCGCTTCCTCGACCCGTCGCCGCAGGGAGTCGATCGCCTCCTGCACGGTCATCGACAGCGGCAGGGCGATGACCTCCGGGGACATCAGACCGCCGGCGGTGTCCGGAGGGTAGGCGAGCAGGCCGGCAAGGACCGTCGCCTCCTCGCGGTCGAGATGGGAGAGGAGCTCCTTCTGGGCGGACTCCGGCAGCTCCTCGAGCAGGTCGACCGCATCATCGGGATCCATCCGCGACAGGATGCGAATCGCTTCCTTCGGATCGAGCCCGGCGAGCAGCTCGGCCGAGTCCTCCGGTTCCATCTCCCCCAGGGTCTCGGCCGCGGCCCGCCGCAGGTAGAGGCGATGGAGGAGCTCGACCGCTTGCTCGTCCGAGAGATGAGAAAGCACCTCGGCGATATCGGCCGGGTGCTTCAACAGGAGCTCCCGCAGAACGACCTTCTTCTCCTCCACTGGATCACCTCCAGAACAATCGGGAAGCCCTATTATACCTTGCCCGGCAAGCGCTCAGAAAGCCGACGCGGGCCGCCTAGTTCGCGGGTCACGTCGGCTTGCGCTACCCTTTTTCGCGTGGACAAAGGAGGGAGTGAAATGGGTTACAACCCGGACGGGGGACGGCGCTCGGTGGTGATCGCCCCCGCGGCGATGGTGGCGACGAGCCAGCCGCTGGCGGTGCAGGTGGGCGTCGAGGTGATGAGACGCGGCGGCAACGCGGTCGACGCAGCGATCGCGACGAACGCTATGCTCGGCCTCGTCGAGCCGATGAGCTGCGGGCTCGGCGGGGACCTGTTCGTCCTCGGTTGGGAGGCCGCTTCGGGACGACGGTACGGGTTGAACGGCAGCGGGCGGTCGCCGCGGACGCTCACCCGTCCGGTGTTCGAGGAGCGCGGCCTCGACGAGATCCCGTTGCGCGGCGTCCTGTCGTGGAGCGTGCCGGGGTGCGTCGACGGCTGGTTCACCCTCCACGAGCGGTACGGCCGCCTGCCGATGGCCGACCTCCTCACCCCGGCGATCGCCTACGCGCAGGCCGGTTTCCCGGCGAGTCCGCGGATCGCACGGGCCTGGCAGGCCGCTGCCGACCTGCTCGCCGCGGACCCGGGCGCGCGCCGGACCTTCCTTCCCGGCGGGACGGTGCCCCGACGCGGGGACCGCGTCACCAACCCCGACCTCGCCCAGAGCCTCGAGGCGCTCGCCCTTGAGGGGCGGGACGCGTTCTACACCGGGCGGATCGCCGAGCAGATCGACGCCGCCTCGCGCCGGCTGGGCGGGTTTCTCACCCTGGCAGACCTCGCCGCCCACCGGTCGACCTGGGTCGAGCCGGTCTCCGTCCCCTACCGCGGCACCGAGGTTTGGGAGCTGCCGCCGAACACCCAGGGGCTCGCCGCCCTCGAGATGATGGGGCTCCTCGAGGGGTTCGCCCTCGCCTCGATGGGTCACAACTCGGTCGACGCGCTCCACGTCCTCGTCGAGGCGAAGAAACTCGCCTACGAGGACCGCGCCGCCTTCTGCGCCGACCCCGACTTCAGCCCGGTGCGGCTCGCGGAGATCCTCTCGGAGGAGCGGATGCGGGCGCTTCGGGCGCGGATCCGCACCGACCGGGCGTTGTCCACCGCCGACGGCACCCGCGGTCATGGCAACACCGTCTACCTGACCGTCGTCGACGAGGACCGAAACGTCGTCTCCCTGATTCAGAGCCTCTACATGGGGTTCGGCTCGGGGATCGTCCCCGGCGCGGTCGGGTTCGCGATGCAGAACCGGGGCGCCCTGTTCAGCCTCGATCCCGGGCACGCAAACCGGCTCGAGCCGAACAAACGGCCGTTTCACACGATCATTCCCGGACTGCTCACCGTGAAGGGCCGGCCGGCGTTCAGCTTCGGGGTGATGGGCGGCGATCAGCAGCCCCAGGGCCAGGCCCAGGTCCTGTGCAACCTCATCGACTTCGGGATGGACGCGCAACAGGCCGGTGATGCCCTGCGCTTCCGCCACGAGGGGTCCTCCACACCGACCGGCCACCCGATGCGCGGCACCGGCCGGCTGTACTTCGAGCCCGGGATCCCGGAGGCGGTCGCCGACGGCCTCCGCCAGAGGGGGCACAAGGTCGCCTATCGGGAGGACGGGTTCGGCGGCTACCAGGGAATCTGGATCGACCCGGAAACCGGGATGCTCCATGGAGGCTCCGAGCCCCGCAAGGACGGCTGCGCGATCGGGTACTGAGCCGGCAGCCCCCGGGTGGAGCGATCCGCTCCGACGGTGCAAGCGCCCCGCGCCCATCCTGTGGCTATTTGAGTCCTCCGGCCACCGTGTTATAATTAAGGGTGCAAAGCGAGGGGTGAGAGCGATGATCGAGAAAGGGACGTACCGCGTGAAGAGCGGTCTCGCAGAGATGTTGAAGGGTGGCGTCATCATGGACGTCACCGCCGCCGAGCAGGCGAAGATCGCGGAGGCGGCCGGCGCTGTCGCGGTGATGGCCCTGGAGCGGGTTCCCGCGGACATCCGCGCGCACGGTGGGGTCGCCCGCATGGCCGACCCCAGGAAGGTGAAGCAGATCATGGCCGCGGTCTCCATCCCCGTGATGGCCAAGGTGCGGATCGGGCACTTCGCCGAGGCGCAGATCCTCCAGGCCCTGGAGGTCGACTACATCGACGAGTCGGAGGTCCTCACCCCGGCCGACCCCCGCTACCACATCGACAAGTGGGCGTTCACCGTGCCGTTCGTGTGCGGCGCGCGCGACCTGGGAGAGGCGTGTCGCCGGATCGGCGAAGGGGCGGCGATGATCCGGACCAAGGGCGAGCCGGGGACCGGAAATGTGGTTGAAGCCGTGAAGCACATGCGGCTGATGAACGAGCAGATTCGCGAGGTCGTCGCTGCGCCCGACGAAGAGCTGATGAAGATGGCCAAGGAGATCGGCGCCCCCTACGAGATCCTCCGGTTGATCCGCAAACAGGGGCGGCTGCCTGTGGTGAACTTCGCCGCGGGCGGGATCGCTACCCCCGCGGACGCCGCGATGATGATGCAGCTGGGCTGTGACGGGATCTTCGTCGGAAGCGGGGTCTTCAAGTCGGGTGACCCGGAGCACCGCGCCCGGGCGATCGTCGAGGCCACCACCCACTACAACGACCCCAAGATCGTCGCCGCGGTCTCCGAGGATCTCGGCGAGGCGATGGTCGGGATCGCGATCGACGAGATCCCGCCGCACGAGATGATGCAGGTCCGCTAGATGAGAATCGGCGTCCTTGGGCTTCAGGGCGCGGTGCGGGAACACCTGAGGAGCCTCGCGCGGCTGGGGATCGAGGGGCGGGCTGTCAAGCGAGTGGGGGACCTGTCGGAGCTCGACGGGTTGATCCTCCCCGGCGGCGAGTCGACGGCGATCTCCCTTCTCGCGGGTGGCGGGGTCCTTGAGGCGCTCCGCAGGCTCGGACGCGACGGGTTCCCACTCTTCGGCACCTGCGCCGGGATGATCCTCCTCGCGGCACAGATCGAGGGGCAGAAGGAGACCTACGTCGAAGCGATCGACATCACCGTGGCGCGGAACGCCTCCGGACGGCAGGTGGACAGCTTCGAGACGCTTCTCTCGATCGAGGGGATCGGGGAGGAGGTGCCGGCGGTGTTCATCCGCGCGCCGTACGTCACCCGGGTGGGCTGCGGGGTGAGGCCGCTCGCCGCGCATGATGGCGCCATGGTGATGGCTCAGGAGGGCAACGTGCTCGTGTCGAGCTTCCACCCCGAGCTGACCGACGACCTGCGGATCCACCGGTACTTCGCGGGGATCGTCGAGGAACACATGAAGGAGGACTAGAAGATGAAGAAAGTGGCCATCAACGGGTTAGGACGGATCGGACGGGCCTTCTTCCGCGTTGCCTTCGGGCACGAGACGCTCCAGATCGTGGCGATCAACGACCCCTTCATCACGCCGGAGGCGGCCCGATACCTCCTGAGTTACGCTTCGGTCTACCACCGCTCCGGCCGGAAGGTCGTCGCGGTCGAGGGCGGGATCGAGGTGGACGGGACGAGGATCCCGATCCTCGCGGAAAAGGACCTCAAGGCGCTGCCCTGGGGGAAGATGGGGATCGACCTCGTGATCGAGTCCACGGGCGTCTTCCTCACCCGGGAGAAGGCTTCCCTTCACCTACAGGCCGGGGCGAAGCGGGTCCTGCTCTCGGCACCGCCGAAGGACGAGGACATCCCGCAGTTCGTCTACGGCGTGAACCACAAGACCTACGATCCGAAGAAGGATCAGATCGTGGCGGCGGCATCCTGCACGACCAACTCCCTCGCGCCGGTGGCCTACGTGCTCGAGCGCGAGTTCGGGATCGTCCACGCGTTCCTGACGACGGTGCACGCCTACACCGCGGACCAGCGGCTGGTCGACGCCCCGCACAGCAAGTTCGCGCGCGGCCGGGCCGCAGCGGCGAACATCGTCCCCACGACCACCGGTGCGGCAAAGGCGACGACGAAGGTCATCCCCTCGCTCACTGGCAAGATGAACGGGATAGCGTTTCGCGTTCCGGTCCCCAGCGGCTCGGTGAGCGACTTCACCGCCGAACTGAAGCGGGATGTTACCCCCGACGAGGTGAACGCCGCGCTCGTGCGCTACGCACAGGGCGAACTGAAGGGAATCCTCGGTGTGAGCGAGGACCCGATCGTGTCGAGCGATGTCATCGGCGACTCCCACGCGACCCTGGTCGACCTCGCTTCGACCGCCGTCGTGGACGGCCGTCTGCTCAAGGTCGTGACCTTCTATGACAACGAGTGGGGGTACACGAACCAGCTGGTCCGCGTGGCAGCCTTCGTCTGAGCCGGGATCGATCAGGCGCATCCTGGACGGGGTTGTCGGCGTCCTCTACCCGCCCCGTTGCCTGCTCTGCGGTACGAAGATCCCCGAGGTGTCGATCGTCTGCGGGCGGTGTGAGGAGAGCCTCCCCTCGCTCTCCGGGCCGCTCTGCAGCCGCTGTGCCGAACCGCTCGCCGACCCCGATACCGACCTGTGCATGGCCTGCGGGACGCGGGATCGAGGGTTCGACGCGGCGCACGCCCTCGGGCCGTACGACAGCGGATGGGGGAAGCTCGTGCGGGCGCTCAAGTTCGACCGTGAGCGGGCCGTGGCGGACTACCTCGCCCAGCGGATGGCCGCGGATCTCGCCGCCCTCTCCGGTGGGGACCCGCCGATCGATTTGGTCACCTATGTGCCGATGCACCGCGCCGACCGGCGCGCCCGCGGGTTCAACCAGGCGAGGCTCCTTGCCCGCGGCGTCGGGCGACGGCTGCGGTTGCCGGTGGCGCCGACGCTCCGCAAGGCCCGCCGGACGCCGCCGCAGGCCCGGCTTGCCGCGCGCGAGCGGCGAAAGAACTTGCAGGGTGCCTTCCGCCTGATACAATCCGGAGAAGGGAATGTTCTTCTTATCGACGATATCTACACAACCGGCTCCACGCTGGAGGAGTGCGCGCGCACCCTCAAGTCGGGGGGCTACACCCGGGTGCTCGTCATGACTGTCGCGCGGGCCTGAACGCCAAGGAGGGGGAATGCACGTCGAGTCGCTCTGTCTCGGGAGTCTCGCCACCAACTGCTACCTCGTGGAGACCGACGGGGCGCGGATCCTCATCGACCCGGCAGAAGCCGGCGATGCGCTGTTCTCCTTCCTTCGCAACCGGACGGTCGACCTCGTGGTGAACACCCACGGACACTTCGACCACGTCGGCGGCGACTGGGCCCTGCAGGCACGCGGCGCGAAGCTCCTCCTGCACTGCGCGGACCTGCCGTTCGTCGACCACTTCTACCCCGGGCACCCGCCGATCGACCGGTTCATCGAGGAGGGCGGCCGGGTCGTGGACGGACTCCACGTCCTGCACACCCCCGGCCACTCCCCGGGGAGCATCGTCCTCGTCGGCGGCGACGCCCTCTTCTGCGGCGACCTCCTGTTCGCGGGATCGATCGGCAGGACCGATCTCCCGGGGGGATCCGAGGAGGCGATGCACCGGTCCCTGACGCGGATCCGATCACTGGAAGGAGACTACACGGTCTACCCCGGGCACGGTCCGCAGACGACCCTCGACCGGGAGCGCCGGACCAACCCGTTCCTGCGGAGGGGCCGATGAGCGGCGGGAAGGCGGATCTCCAGGCGGTGAAGGAGCGGATCGACATCATTTCTGTCATCTCCCGCTACCTCACCCTCGCCAAGTCCGGGGAGAACTACAAGGGACACTGCCCGTTCCACAAGGACGACACCCCGTCACTCATGGTCAGCCCGGAGAAGGGCCTGTGGCACTGCTTCGGCTGCGGAGAGGGCGGCGATATCTTCAGCTTCCTGATGAAGATCGAGCGGATCTCGTTCGCCGAGGCGCTCGCCCGGCTGGCTGCGGAGGCCGGCGTCACGATCGGCCGACGGGCGGACGACGAACACGCTGAGCTGCGGAAGATCCACACACAGGTCGCCGCCTATTTCGCGGACAACCTCAGGCGCGGACCCGGCAAGCGGGCGCGGGAGTACCTGATCGACCGCGGGTTCGACGAGGCGTCCTGGGAGCGGTTCGGGCTCGGGTACGCGCTCCCGTCCTGGGACCACCTGAAGAAGCGCTTCTCCGCCGCGTATACGGAGAAGGCCCTGCTCACGCTCGGCCTCTTGGTCTCCGGCAAGGAGAGTCCCTACGATCGCTTCCGTGACCGGGTCATCTTCCCGATCCACGACCTCTCCGGCCGACCGATCGCCTTCGGCGGGCGGGCGCTGTCAGGGGAGCCGAAGTACCTGAACTCCCCGAAGACCCCGCTGTTCGACAAGAGCCGGCAGCTCTACGGCCTCTTTTGGGCACGGGAGGCACTGCGGGAGCGGCGAACCGCCCTGCTCGTCGAGGGGTACACCGACGTGCTCTCCCTGCGGCAGGCGGGGATCGAAAACGCCGTCGGGAGCATGGGAACGTCCCTGACCCAGGGGCAGGCCGACCTGCTCGGCCGGTTCGTGCAAGAGGCGGTCATCGCCTACGACCGGGACTCAGCGGGAAGTGCGGCCTCCCTGCGGGGGATGCAGATCCTCCGCAACAGCGGGCTCTCCGTCCGCGTCGCCCAGCTCCCCGAGGGGGAGGACCCCGACAGCCTGGTCCGCGCCGGCGGGGCCGGGCCGATGCTTGCCGCTGCGGAGGCAGCACTCCCGTTCCACCTCTTCTACCTCGACGCGCTCGGGGGGCGGCACGATCTCGCGACCATCGCCGGGAAGGAGGACGCGCTCGACGAGGCGCGGACATTCTACCAGGGAATCGCAAGCCTCCCGCTCCGCCAGGAGATCGTGCAGCGGCTCGCCGAGGCGCTCGACCTCCCGGTGGAGGAGGTGCGCGCCGAGATGGCGGCCAAAGGAATGAGACAGCGGCCGAGGGAGAACGGAGAGACAGAAAGCCGGTTCGGCCCGAACGAGGTCATCCTGTCGCTCCTGTTGCGCGGCGCGGTGGGCTGGTCACGGGTTGCCGCGGTCGCGGGGGTCGAGGACTTCGCCCCGGAGGACCGACCGATCGCGCAGGCCGTGAAGGAGGCGGGGGAGCCGCTCGATCTCTCCGAGGTGGTGGCGTGCCTCGATGAGGCCCTGAAACCCCGAGTGAGCGCCCTCGGCCTCTCCCCGCTCCCGTTCAGCGATGTGAACAAGGCGTTGCAGGATGCCCTCCTGAAGCTCGTGCGCCTCCCGGCGATCGAGCGGCGGCTCGTCACCCTGCGGGCACAGATCGAAGAGGCCGAGCACGAGGGCGACCACGAGCGGCTGGACGCGCTGCAGCAGGCGTACAGCTCCCTGGTGGCGGAAAGACTCGCAAGGAGGATCGATGGCCCCAGAAAGGAAGGACCTTAAGCCAACCGCCGACACGCAAGCAAAACCAAAGCCCACGCCGTGGGACGAGGAGTCGGCCGACGACGAGGAACAGGCGTCCCCCAACGAGACGGAGATCCTTTCTTCCGAGGACGATCAGGGGGTGGAGGACGATCTGCTCGTCGAGGAGGACCTCGGTGACGGCGAGGACTCCGAGTCGGGCTCGGATGACGAGGTCGACTCACCGGACGACGAGCCGGAGCCGACCCGCCCGCGCCGCAAGGTGCGCCCGCCCGAAGGGCGCGCCTCCACACAGCGCGAGGATCCTGTGAAGACCTACCTCCGGGAGATCGGCAAGGTCCCCCTGCTGACCAAGGAGCAGGAGGTCGAGCTCGCCCAGAAGATGGAGCGGGGGGAGTGGGTCAAGGCGATGCAGACCGGGACCGAGGCTGCCGAGGAACTGAACCGCGCCCTGCTCTCCAAGGATCACGGGGTGAGCATCCTGCCCAAGGAGCGGCGCACCGAGCTGGAAGGGCTCGTCAAGCGCGGGAAGCAGGCGGCCGCCTCCCTGGGGTTTACCGTCTCCCGCACCACGACCCTCGCCCGCCTCTTGAAGGAGAACCAGGAGCCTCTGGGAAGGATCGTGCAGGAGGCCAAGGCAGCACGCGAGCAGCTGACCATTTCCAACCTGCGGTTGGCCGTGTCGATCGCCAAGCGGTACATGAATCGCGGCCTGTCCTTCCTCGACCTGATCCAGGAAGGCAACATGGGCCTGATGAAGGCCGTCGAGAAGTTCGAATGGCGCCGCGGCTACAAGTTCTCGACCTACGCGACGTGGTGGATCCGCCAGGCGATCACGCGCTCGATCGCCGACCAGGCGCGCACCATCCGCATCCCGGTCCACATGATCGAGACGATCAACAAGCTCGTACGCGCCAGCAAGAAGCTCGTCCAGGAGCGAGGCCGCGAGCCGACCGCCGAAGATCTCGCCGAGGAAATGGAGCTGCCGCCCGAGAAAGTGCGCGGCATCCTCAAGATCGCCCAGCACCCGATCTCGCTCCAGACCCCGATCGGCGAAGGCGACGACAGCCATTTCGGCGACTTCATCGAGGACAAGGGCGCCGAGTCGCCCGCCGACGCCACGAGCTACACGCTGCTCAAGGAGAAGGTCGGCGACGTGCTCTCAACGCTCACCGACCGCGAGAAGCG